>NZ_WXWH01000021.1:0-20633 GCF_009904905.1 Vibrio sp. V30_P3S12P165
ACATTAACGCGACATATTAGTAATGAAAGAGACAATTATCATATTTTGGTAGATGTCACCAATGCCGTGATTAGTCAGAGCAGTAAAGAAAATCTATTAACATCATTACTCAATTGTTTACATCCTTATTTTAAAATAAAAGAATTATCCATTATTGAGACGGATAAAGGGCGTTGTATTCAGCGTGATGGACGAATTATTGGGAATGATATTCAAACGCAGTGTTTTTTCTTTAATGATATCTCTGGAAGCGTGCTCGATATTTATTGTTCAGAGACAATCATTGTCACCGGTAATGATCTCAAACAATTACGCGCAGAATATTCCGATTTCAATATTGAAAATGATATTGAATGTTTAATTTTAGCACCATTGATTTTCCGCCGGGAATTGGTGGGGAAAGTGGCTTATATGTTGAGCGATGCTGCGCAATTGCAAGAGATTGATATTGCATTGATGCAACAGATTGCGGCGCGGGTAGCGCTGAGTATGCACAGTTTACGTGGAAGCCAGCACAGTACACACTCGCAGGCGAAAAGCACCGACATTCTCATCGAAGAAACGTACGACCATTACCAGATCTTTGACGACATCATCAGCCAAAGTGAAGTAATGAGTAACGTATTGGATCAGGTCGCCATGGTCGCGAGCTGCGATAGCACGGTGTTGATCGAAGGGGAGACGGGAACCGGTAAAGAACTAATTGCAGCAGCGATTCATAAGATGAGTCGCCGTTGTAATCGCCAGATGATCAAAATGAACTGTGCGGCGATTCCGGATGGTTTGTTTGAAAGTGAGCTGTTTGGGCATGAACGCGGCGCATTTACTGGTGCGATCAAAAACCGAGTGGGCCGCTTTGAGTTGGCAGACCAAAGTACGTTGTTTTTGGATGAAATCGGCGATTTGTCGCTAGCGCTGCAACCAAAGTTACTGCGAGTGTTGCAAGAGCATGAAATTGAGCGCGTAGGTCACAACCAATTGATTAACGTCGATGTACGTTTGGTGGTGGCGACCAACGTCGATTTGCTGGCACGGGTGGAAGATAAGCAGTTTCGTAGTGATCTATATTTCCGCATGAATATCTTCCCAATTAGATTACCGCCGCTGCGCGATCGTGCGGAAGATATTCCGTTGCTGGTGAAGCATTTCACGCGCCTGATTTCGAAAAAAATGGGCAAAAACATTCGCGCCATCACCCAAGAATCAATGCGTTGTATGACCGAATATCAATGGCCGGGTAATGTACGTCAGTTGAAAAACTTTATCGAACGATCAGTGATTTTAACCCGCGGCGAAGTACTGAATGCACCAGTTCATGAGCTAGTTGGCATGGGGCAACCTGTATCGGGTCATGTATCAGCGAAGGAATTTAGCCCAGTAGCGGTTCACAATAACGATGAAACAATCTCTCGTGAAGCGATCATTGAAGCGCTGAAAGAGAGCAACGGCATTGTCGCTGGGCCAAGAGGCGCGGCTGTGAAACTCGGACTGAAACGGACAACCTTGTTGTCACGTATGCAAAAAATGGAAATTAGCAGTAAGGATTATCTTGTTGAGCGTTAAGCCGCTTTGATTGCGGGTAGCTTGATCGACAGACAATAAACAAAGGTATCAATGATGAACGAAGAACAACATACGGTCTGTCATCCCGAAGTGACTACTAGAAGCATCACCAAATATCAATGCGCTCGAGGACAGTGGACTCAAGATGACATTTTGATAGAGGAAACGCCGATTGCGCTGGAATACAACGGTATTGCTTATACCGTCATGATGGGAACGCCACGAGATTTAGAAATGTTTGCGCTGGGGTTTTCACTCAGTGAAGGCATCATCGAACACCCTCGTGATGTTCACGACATTGATGTGATCCACAACGAACAAGGTTGCACGGTGTCAATTGAATTAGCCAATCGCTGTGTTGCCCGTTTGAAAGCGCGTCGCCGCTCAATGGCCGGTGTGACTGGATGCGGGATCTGTGGCACGGAACAACTCAGTCAGGTCGCGCGTTGCCTGATGCCATTACCCACCACCGCGCAGTTTTGTTTTGATTATTTAGATCATTCGCTTAAGGCGTTAGAGCAGCAGCAACGTTTGAATCAACTGACGGGTACGACGCACGCTGCCGCTTATCTTGACCAGCATGGCGATGTACAAGCGTTGTTTGAAGATGTTGGCCGCCACATTGCGCTGGATAAACTGCTCGGATGGGCGAGCCGCCAGCAACTGAAGGGTGGCGCTGTATTGGTCACCAGCCGCGCCAGTTTCGAAATGGTGCAAAAAGTGGCAGCGTGCGGCTTTGAAATTTTGCTCGCGCTATCGGGCCCAACCTCTATGGCTGTCGAACTGGCAGAACGTCTTAATGTGACGTTATGTGGCTATTGTCGCGAAGGCCGACTCAATATTTACGCACACGCTGAGCGTGTGCGTTATCAGGAGATAGCGCAACGCGATGTCGGTTAATCACGTTGATAAGTGGTCGTAAGGCTCATGGCTATTGGATTGCCAGTATATGTCTGCAACTGCAAGTTGTTTGGGTATATATGAGGAGTCGTGAGTTTTCGTTTTTATTTTCTTGTTCATCTTTAAGAGCTTTTTATTATGGGTAAAAAAAATACAGCAATTGTTAGTCTATGCCTTCTTTTCTCACCAATGGTGTTTGCTCACCCGGGGCACATGGGCAGCCATGGATTGGAAAGTGGCTTTATGCATCCGCTAACCGGCTTGGATCACATGAGTGTCATGATTGGTGTGGGGCTGCTTGCGGCACTGTTTGGTGGTAAAAACCGCTGGACGATGCCCCTGAGCTTTATCGCCTTCATGGTGGTTGGCGGCGTGATGGGCATTTCAGGCCTTGTAGTGCCAGGTGTCGAAACCTTTATCGCACTGAGCGTGTTGATGATGGGTGTCATGCTGTTTCGTGGCGCGAACATGCCACAAAAAATGGTGATTGCACTGATTATGGCGTTCGCGGTGTTTCACGGTATGGCGCATGGCGCAGAAATGCCAATCAACGGCCAAGCGATCAGCTACTTCTCTGGTTTTATTATCGCTACTGCTGGGCTGCATATTGCCGGTATCGCATTGGGTGAAATGGTAATGCGCTTTGCGGCCAGTAAACGGCTGACGAAACTGGCTGGAGTATTTATCGCTCTGCTGGGTGGCTCATTCCTGTTTTCATAACGGATAGAAACGATGATACGTTGTCTGATTGAAATCAAAGGGCAAGTACAAGGGGTCGGTTTTCGTCCCTTTGTGTACCGTCTTGCGACAGAGCATCAGTTGAAAGGCTGGGTGAGTAATGATGCGCAAGGCGTGCGTATTGACGCACAAGGTGAACAGCGTTTATTTGACGCATTTTATCGTGAATTATTGCTTAAAACCCCACCGTTAGCACGGATTGATAATATGACATTGCGTCCGTTGGAGCTGACCAGTTTTACGGAATTTTGTATTTTGTCCAGTCGTGGGGACAATGAAATTAGCGTCAGTGTTCCTCCCGATCAAGCCATTTGTATGGATTGTCGCCGGGAGCTGTTTGATCCTAATTCGCGCTTTTATCATTATCCTTTTATCAACTGCACTAATTGTGGGCCGCGCTATACCATCATCAAAGCCTTGCCGTATGACCGTCATCAAACCTCGATGGCGAATTTCAAGCTTTGTCCAGCTTGTGCGTGCGCATACCAAAACCCAATGGATCGCCGTTACCACGCGCAACCGGTCAGTTGCGCGCACTGCGGTCCATCGGTCTCTCTACTTAGCTCGCAACAAACATGTATCGCCAAAGAACAACAAGCGATTGAATGCGCGGCCGAACAACTGATCGCCGGTGGTGTGATTGCGCTCAAAGGTCTTGGCGGATTTCATTTGGTGTGCGATGCCACGTCGTCTCAAGCGGTTGCACGGTTGCGTGATTTAAAACATCGTGCCAGAAAACCGTTGGCGGTTATGGTAAGCGATGTGTCGCAAGCTAAACATTACGTGCAAGGTGAAACATTGGAGTGGCAAACGCTGACATCGCAAGCCAGTCCTATCGTTTTGATGCATAAAGCGATGCACATCGATGAGAGTAGAGCCCCCGTGGCTGACAACGTTGCACCAGGTGTCCATTGTCTTGGCGTGATGCTGGCGTATACACCGTTGCACTTGCTGCTGATCGAAGCGTTACAACTGCGCGGTTGTTTTGCCCCCTTGGTGATGACCAGCGCTAATTTGTCGGGCTTGCCATTGGCAACTGAAGCGCAGCATGTGTTTACGATGTTTGGTTCTTCCCTCGATAGCGTGCTCGATCACAACCGTCCAATCGTCAATGCTTGTGATGACAGCTTAGTACAACTCGCCGCCGGTAGCATGCGCGTGTTGCGTATGGCGCGCGGTTATGCGCCGCTGAGTTTTCCGCTCGCAAATCGTGTTCCGGCAACCTTGGCTGTGGGGGCGCAGCAAAAATCCACCGTTGGGTTTGCGGTGCGAAATCAATGGTTTTTATCACCTTATCTGGGCGATCTTAATGATCTTTATACTCAGCAACGTTTTATCGATGCCTCTCATTACTTCCCGAAGCTTTATCAAGCACCGATTGAGCGTTGGGTGTCAGATGGTCATCCAGGTTATTTTTCAACTCAATGGGTGAACGAGCAAACTGATTCAGCATTGCACGTACAACACCATTACGCGCATATTTTGTCGGTGATGGCGGAATCGCAACTCAATGGCCCAGTTCTTGGCGTGAGTTTTGATGGTACCGGCGCGGGTGATGACGGTACGGTATGGGGTGGGGAAGTGATGATTACGGACCGACTCGGTTATCAGCGTATTGCGCATCTTCGTCCTTTTCGTCTGATTGGTGGGGAGCAAGCGATCCGTGAACCAGCACGTGTGCTATACGCCTTGTTGCTCGAAATCATGCAGCCGGAACAGATCCAGGGGTTAAATCTATCAGCGTTTGCGACGTGGTCTGCTTCGCGTTTTCAAAACCTGTTTCACCTCTGGCGCAATGCCAAACGTTCACCGTTGTGCAGCTCGGTTGGTCGCTTATTTGATGCGTGGGCGTGTTTGTTGGGGTTAGTGCAGACCCCTGATTATGAAGGAGAAAGCGGACTGCAAATGGAAAATGCTGCGCGCCAAGCCGGTGATCACCAGTTTGCACTGACCTTACCTTGGCGCGATCAGCGACTCGATTGGGCACCTGCGTTGCAGCAATGCTTGACCGCTCACGAAGCGTCGACCAAATGTTGGGCTTGTGTATGCAGTGACGCCTTTATTAGCGCGTTGGCACAAGCGGTGGTCGATATCGCGCAGCAATATGCCAACTTACCATTGGTGCTCAGTGGTGGGGTGTTTCAAAACCGCTGTTTGCTGGATGCCATTGAAGCGATGTTTCCTGATTCAGCGTGCCCGTTTATCACGGGAAGCGATATTCCGGTCAATGATTCTGGAATCGCCGCCGGTCAGCTTTGGCATCAATTGGCATATGACATTTAGTTGAATCTAAAAAAGTAACGTCACCGCGATTCATGGCGTCGTGGCTTCATTATCAAGAAATCAAAAAGTGAGAGCACTATGTGTTTATGTATTCCTTCCTGCGTGTTATCTGTCGATGAACATGCGATGACAGCCAAAGTGGATACCTTGGGCGTGTGTAAAGAGATCAGTATCCACCTGATCAGTGACCCCATTGCAGTCGGCGATCATCTACTGGTTCATGTGGGTTTCGCTATCAGTAAAATTAATCAGCAGGAAGCAGAAACCAACCTAGCAACGTATGAAGCTTTGTTGGCTGAAATGGAGCGTGAAGACGTAGCGGTGTTGCTTTCATGAGTAGTACGACTAATTTTTATCAAACTTATCGACGTCCAGATGTTGTGAAAGCGTTATCGGATAAAATTCATCAACGTGCAGCACAGCTTAGCCAGCCGTTATATATCATGGAAGTGTGCGGTGGACACACCCACACCATCATGAAATATGGCTTGAAACAGCTGCTGCCTGAATCGCTCAATTTTGTGCATGGCCCGGGTTGTCCGGTGTGTATTATGCCAAAAGAGCGCATCGATCACGCAATCGCGTTGGCTCAATTGCCGGATGTGATGCTGGTTTGTTTGGGTGACATGATCCGTGTACCGGGTTCGCGGCTTTCTCTAGCGCAATGCCGAGCTGAAGGTGGGAATGTGGTACCGGTTTACGATCCGATGGATGTATTGAAGATCGCTAAAGAGAACCCAACCAAACAGGTGGTCTATTTCGCAATCGGTTTTGAAACCACCACGCCAATGACGGCGGTGTTGGTTGATTTAGCTGAACGCCAACAGATCAACAATCTCTACTTTCATATCAACCACGTGTTAGTACCACCTGCGATGAATGCCGTGATGGCCGACGAACGCACACCGGTGAATGCCTTCATTGGCCCTTCACATGTGAGTACGGTGACCGGGTCACATATTTATCAACCGATTGTTGAGCAATACCATGTTCCGGTGTTGGTGGCGGGCTTTGAACCGGTCGATGTTCTGGAGTCAGTATTGATGTTGGTTGAGCAAGCAGTTTCCAATCAGGCGGCGCTGGAAATTCAATATTCTCGCGTTGTCACATCGGAGGGGAATATGGCGGCGCAAACATTTGTCGATAAAGTGTTTGCCGTGCGCGATACATTTGAATGGCGGGGGCTGGGTAACATTCCACGTTCAGCATTACAACTGCGTGATAGGTACGCGCATCGCGATGCAGAATTACGTTTTGCAGCGCAACTGCCACACCAACATCACGATGATCATAAAGCGTGTCGTTGTGCTGATATCTTACGCGGCTTAGCGACTCCGCCAGACTGTAAGGTGTTTGGGCGTGCGTGCAAACCAACCCGCCCAATGGGCAGTTGCATGGTGAGCTCTGAAGGCGCTTGTAATGCTTATTATCGCTATGGTGCCATTGAATCGGTATCTTTTTTGGCTGGAGGAAACGAAAATGAGTGAGATGACTCACGTACAAATTAGCCATGGTGGTGGTGGCCAGGAAATGGGCCAGTTTATTCGCCAATTATTTTTCTCTCGCTTTGGCAATGAAATTCTCAAACGCGACGAAGATGCTGCGAGCTTGTCCATTAGCGGCCCGATTGCGATGACGACCGACAGTTTCACTGTTTCTCCGCTATTTTTTCCAGGCGGTAATATCGGTTCGTTGGCGATTGCGGGCACATGTAACGATCTAGCGATGGCGGCAGCAAAACCGACTTACCTCAGTTGCGGTTTCATGATTGAAGAAGGGCTGGCGCTGAGTGAGCTGACCGAAATTGTTGACACCATGGCCAAAGAGCTCAGTCGTATTGGTGCGCAGATTGTGTGTGGTGATACCAAAGTGGTGCCCAAAGGCAGTGTCGATAAAGTGTTTATCAATACCACCGGTATTGGTTCGATCCTGAGCGAGGGTGTGTCAGCACATAACCTGAAACCGGGCGACAGCATTTTGGTGTCACGTGATATTGGTTGTCACGGCGCATGTGTACTGGCCCAGCGTGAATCGATGGCGTTAGAGACGCAAATCGAAAGTGATTGCGATTTGTTGTGGCCTGCGGTTGAAGCACTTTTACAGGCCGATATAGAGATTCACGCCATGCGCGATGCTACTCGCGGTGGTTTATCTGCGGTGTTAAACGAATGGTGCCAAACCAGTCAAGTGCAGTTAATGATTGATGAGCAAAGTGTGCCCGTGACCGACGCGGTACGCGGATTGTGCGAACTGTTTGGGTTTGAACCTTACGATTTGGCCAATGAAGGTACCTTTGTGCTGGCCGTGTCAGCCAAAGATAAAGACAAAGCTCTGGCAGTGCTGCGCCAACATCACAGCAGTGCTGCGTGTATTGGCACCGTGCAAACTGGAACGCCGGCTCGTCCTATTTTACAAAACCCGTGGGGAAGTCGTCGTTACCTTGATTTTCCGGCGGGCGAGTTACTGCCACGAATTTGTTGAGAAGCGTCATGCATGAACTTTCCATTAGCTTGAAAACCATCGATTTGGTTGTTGAGCAAGCTCAAAAGCACCGTTACCGTAAGGTCACCAAAATCACGCTTAGCGTGGGGGTGTTGTCATGCATTGAGTCAGAAGCGTTGCGAACCGGGCTGGAAATGGCCAGCCGAGAAACGATCGCCCAAGACGCCGAAGTGGTGATCGAAACCTTGCCAGCAATTGCTGTGTGCCAAGGATGTCATTACTCGTTTACCATTCAAAATTATCAAGACAGTTGCCCGCAGTGTCACAGTTACCAATTGACTGTGCAGCAAGGCGAGGAACTACAAATTAAAAATATCGAGGTTGAATAATATGTGTACTGTTTGTGGCTGCGGTGATAGCCAAGTTGAGCACGATCATCATGAACATTCCCATTCTCATGGACATTCACATGAGCACGCTCATGGCCATGACTACGGCGAGCATCACGCTCATCACAATCAACAACCGATGGCGATTCACCACCATTACTACCACCAAGGCGATGTTCATCATCACGTTCATTTTCATGATGACGTGTCGAACTCGGCGGCACAAGCTCAGCATTATCAACAAGATCATCATCAGCATAGCCATAGCCATAACCATTCAGAGGCTAGCCATCACCAACATCACCCAGATTCAGCGCAACACCATCAGGCTGATACACAGGCAAATGGCGATATGCATTTTGGCCGTGGCGAAGCGCAAGTGCACGTGGCCGGAGTTTCTCAGCGTCAATTGCTGACGTTGGAACAAGATATTCTGGGTAAAAATAATGAAGTGGCGGAACACAACCGGGCTCATTTCATTGCTGCCGGTCAGTTGGTGCTTAACCTTGTATCAAGCCCAGGTTCAGGCAAAACGACCTTATTGGTTGAAACGTTAAACCGCCTGAAAGAGAGCTTGCCCTGTGCGGTGATTGAAGGGGATCAACAGACCAGTAACGATGCTGATCGTATTCGTGCCACGCAAGTGCCTGCGCTGCAAGTCAATACCGGTAAAGGCTGTCATTTAGATGCGGACATGATTCACCATGCATACCACCAATTGGCGTTTGATCAAGCCGGGGTATTGTTCATCGAAAACGTAGGAAACTTGGTTTGCCCAGCCAGTTTTGATCTGGGCGAACGCTGCAAAGTGGCAATTTTGTCGGTCACCGAAGGTGAAGATAAGCCACTCAAATATCCCAATATGTTTGCTGAGTCAGAGTTGATGATCATTAACAAAATTGATTTGCTGCCTTATGTGAATTTTGATGTCGTGAATTGCACCCATAATGCCAAGAAAGTGAATCCAAAGATTCAAGTGATTGAGTTATCGGCGACTACGGGCGAAGGTTTCGACACTTGGTTAAGTTGGCTGACTGAACAACGCACGGCAGTGACCTGTTCCGTGGCAAATGCTTGATGTTTATTCTTTACAAAGGTGGAAGTAATGCAATCTCAAAATATTGTGATGACGTTGTCTGGTAGTCCGTATGGCTCGGAAGCGCTGTTTAATGCGCTGCGTTTGGCTATGACGCTTAAAGAGCAAGATGACCAAAGCGTCAACCTGAAACTGTTTTTGATGTCAGACAGCGTATTTGGCGCGCTGAAAGGACAGAGTACGCCCGATTTCAGCTTTAACATTGGTCAAATGTTAGAGGTGCTATTGGCGCAAAATGTTAGTGTTCGGTTGTGCAAAACTTGTATTGCAGCTCGTGGTGTGTCAACACAACAACTGATTGATGATGTGGCAATCGGTACCATGGCTGATCTCAGCGAGTGGGTGCTGTGGGCCGATAAAGTCATCACCATGTAGTTCTGAATGATGGGCAACACCGTCCATCATCTGGATTCAAATCAACGTGAGTTCAAAGGTTAGATCATGCGTTTACGTCAAGCATTCCTTTTTTTCTGTGGTTGCAGTCTCAGCTACATGGCTTCTTCAGCGACTTTTTCCGACGTCTTGGAGAGCCAACTTTATGATGTGCAAATTGTCGATTGTCGCGATAGTAACTTTTATAACGGCTGGCCAGAGAGGGGGCAAACCGCTGGCGGTCACATTCCAGGTGCGGTGAACTTTGATGCACATTGGGTGGACATGATGTCAGCCGATGAACTGAAGCAGCTCATTGATAATAAGTCGCTGATTAAAGAGCATCACACTTTTCTTTATTGCGCCGTTGACCGTGCGACCCAGTTGAAAACAGCACTGGTGAAACAGGGTTTTCAATCTGTCGAGGTGATTGATCAGCCGTTGGCGCAATATCAAGGTGAGTTGGTGGCGCTACCTCGTTATCAAAACTTAGTGCCAGCATGGTGGGTTAATGATGTGATCCAAGGCAAAAAAGTGCAACACGCGCCAAGCAAAAATTACACACTGCTGGAAGTGGCGTGGGGGCCTGCAACCAAATACCTTTGGGCGCACATTCCGGGTGCTCAGTATGTCAATACCAACGATATCGAATCAAAACCTTGGTGGAACCGTGTGTCTAACCAACAGCTAGAAGTTCTGGTTAATAGCCTCGGTATTGAGTACGACAGCACCGTGATTTTGTACGGCCGCGAAAATATGGCAGCAGCGCGCCTTGCAAACATTTTGATGTATGCAGGGGTGCAAGATGTACGTTTACTCAACGGTGGTTGGCAGTCGTGGGAAGCTGGTGGCTACAAAACAGCTATGATGTCACCGGACGTATCGATGTCTCGTTCATTTGGTAAAACCATTCCTGCTAATCCAAACTACATTCTTGATCTGCCAGAAGCGAAAGCCTTGTTGACGCTGCCACAAGACCAACAATCACTGGTGAGTATTCGTACCTTGGCCGAATTTAATGGCGAAACCAGCGGCTATGATTACATCCAGTCCAAAGGTCATATTCCGGGTGCGAAATGGGGCCATGCGGGCAGCGATGCGTTCCATCTGGAAGATTTTCGTAACCCAGATCAAACCATGCGCAGCGCCGACGAAATCACACAATTCTGGCATGAATCCAACATCGAACCTCAGCAACAAGTGTCGTTTTTCTGTGGGACGGGCTGGCGAGCTTCGGAAGTGTTTTTTGATGCTTATGTGATGGGGTGGGAAAATATCAGCGTTTATGACGGCGGTTGGTATCAATGGGCGGGGAAATAAAGCTTAACTTTTGCAGTGAATCACACCTATTGTTGCCACGTGAGTGATCGAAGTTGAAATAGAAGAAAATAGCGCGCCGGCTTGATGGAAATGAATTTCATTAAGTCGGCGCTTCGTTTATTTTGACGCGGTAATTAGAGAAATTGAATGCGGCACGCCTCATTGTTATGCGCTGAGAATTGACCAACTTTAAACAGAGCAAGGTTGTTTTCAGCCAGCAGTGTTTCCAATTGCTCAGCGTGCTGTGGATCGATAGCAATCATCAGGCCACCGCTGGTTTGTGGATCGCACACAATATTTTTTTGTTGCGCGGTCATTTTGGGCAAACTGTCGCCATAACTCGCAAAGTTGCGGTGTGTGCCACCCGGTACGCAACCTTGTTGCAGGTACTTATCCACTTTTGGCAATAATGGTAATTGTTGGGTATGAATGGTGGCGTTTAAGTTGGCACCGCGGCACATTTCAAGCAAGTGTCCGGCAAAACCAAAGCCAGTTACGTCCGTCATGGCGTGCACACTGTCAATTTTCGCGATCTGTTCACCGATCTTGTTCAGTTGACACATGGCATTGACTGCAATGTCGGTGTCACCTTGTGCAATTTTCTTTTGTTTCTGCGCGGTTGTCAGAATGCCAATACCCAGTGGTTTGGTAAGATAAATGAGGTCACTTTCTTTCGCTGTATCGTTACGTTGAATGCGATCTAGCGCCACTTGACCGGTCACGGCCAACCCAAAAATCGGTTCTGGCGAGTCGATGCTGTGACCGCCTGCTAAGCAGATTCCCGCATCGGCACACGCTTTACGCCCGCCATCAACCACTTGCTGCGCCACGTCAGCCGACAGGGTATTAATTGGCCAGCCAAGGATCGCAATAGCCATAATGGGTGTACCGCCCATGGCATAAATATCACTAATGGCGTTGGTTGCTGCAATACGTCCGAAGGTAAACGGGTCGTCCACGATAGGCATGAAGAAGTCTGTAGTGCTGATGATGCCGACTTCATCATTGAGTTGGTAGACTGCGGCATCGTCACAGCTTTGGTTGCCAACGAGCAGGTTAGGGTCGATAAAATGAGGTTGCTGTGAGGCAAGGATGGTGGCAAGAACTTCAGGCGATATTTTACAGCCGCAGCCCGCACCGTGGCTGTATTCAGTCAAGCGAATCGAATCTTCAATCATAATTAACGCTCATATTTGGTTACTAAACAAATTTTGAATTTTTAAAATAATATATGAATGGTGACTCAACTCGCTGATCTACATCATGACTCAGCGATGATACGAATATCAATTTGAAAATAGTCACTGCAGAGTTGACCTAGTTAAGCATGCTTAATTGTCGTGTGAGTTGAAAAGGATGCAAAGCCGAATGTACTCTGATGTAAAAAACGAATAAAAATCATAGAAACTAAAATTTACATTAAATCCCTATTTTTCTTTGAACATGCAGAGATTTTTGCCGTTTAAAATTCGTTGTAATGCTTCTGTCTACTAACGAAATGGTATGGGTATGATAGTAAGCAATGTATCTGATGAGTTGATCACTGAAAAAGCAAAGCTTGAATGGCTAGCATATTGGCGACATTTTAGTACTTCTAGGCAAGGTTACTGTTCGGAAGTGAATTGTATTGCACACCAAGAACATGGCGTGTTGGTAACAATAGCTGGAGAAATCGATAAAGTGTTCGTCATTCCGTTATGTAAAGCACATAGTGAGAATATAGAACGCTTGGAGGTATCAGAAAGCACAGAAATTGTTCCTGTAGATTTAACGCTGTAATTAGCGTTGTGAATTATCGCGACGTTTAGGGAGCGCTTTGGATGGTAGGGTTCCAAAGCGCTCTACCTGATATTATTTCTTTTTTTGATAAACCCTCTCAGGACGGCCGACTTTACCATGTTGAATCTCAGCGAATAAAAAGCCTTGAGCAACTAAAAATTCAAGATAGCGTCTTGCGGTTGTTTTACTTATTCCGACGGTATTTCCTAGCAATTCAGCCGTATAAATGATGGTTGTCTCATCAAATGCACGGATGACTTTATCAAGAGTGAGTTCATCAATGCCTTTGGGCAAAGTGTGCATCTGTGATGATTTAGATTGAAAGTTAAACAATTCATCAACATGACGTTGGTTAATGTTGTCATTGGCTTTTAATGAGCTGGTATATTTCAGGTAGCGTTGTAAAGAATCGGTGAGACGATCATAGGATATAGGTTTTAATAAGTAGTCAAAAGCGCCACATCTTACCCCCTCTCTGACGGTTTCCATATCATTAGCGGCGGTGATGAATATGACATCAGGAGAATGCTTTGTGGCGGTGATGTCTTTTAATAAATCAATGCCTTTTCCATCAGGCAAATAGTTATCGAGCAAAACAAGTTTTGGCTTAAGTAACTGAATCATTTTTTTTGCTTCAGCGATATTTTTCGCAATTCCAATGGGTCTGAATCGTTGCGTCTGCTGAAGATAGTAAGAATGAAAATCAGCGATGTTAGCTTCATCTTCTACGATCAAAACGTCATAAATTTCCATTTTCTAAGCTCTCGTTAGGAATAAATAAAGAAAATATAGTCCCTGCTGGTTCGGCATTGTCGATTAATATTGTTCCACCAACATGATTTACTAACTGATGAACTAAATACAAGCCAATGCCATGGCCTGGCTGTGTTTTACTTGTACTCCCCTTAATAAATAAGGAATCTCTGATCTCTTTGGGTATTCCTGTACCATTGTCTGCGACTTCCACTACCAATTCAGCGGCGTTAGCATCAGAAATTAAAATAGAGATACAGCGGTTACTATGAGCGTTTTTAAGGGTTGCTTCATAGGCATTATCTAATAAGTTGCCGATAATAGCGGCTAATTCATCATCGGTAAGCCTTGTTGGAGAGTGACTTAATCGGCAATAGGGGTCGAAATGTAATTCAAGGCCAAGTTCTTTTGCTCGACTGTATTTTCCGAGTAATAACCCCGCTATCACTTTGGAATTAAACGTAGATGAAATGAAGTCAATCAGTTGTTGGTGTGTTTCCGTTTCTTGTCTTATTGTTTTTAATGCTTCTTCATAAGCACCGATTTGGATTAACCCACTTATGGTTGATAGTTTATTCGCATATTCGTGACTTAACACCCGCAAATTGTCAGTTTGTTGTTGCACCTGTGTGAGTTGAGACGTTAAGGTGCTGAGGTCATTGCGCGGTCGGAAACTGACGACCCAGCCGGAGTGCTTATTTTCTTCCAAGATATTGACTCGTGTGGCAACCAGCGTTTCTCCATTACAAGTAATAACCTCATGCTTTCTTTGGCTCATTTTTGAAAAATCATCCATCTTTACGCCTAAGAAAAAATCAGCAGGGGTGACGTATTCATTGATCATTCGGCCTTGTAAATAGGATAAATTACGTGCGATGCCGAGAATTTTAAGACCTCGCTGATTTGCCGATAGAATTCGTCCTTGTTTGTCAACGGCGATAATTCCTTCATAAACAGCTTCAAAGACTGAATTTTGAACTCGTAACGAAAGGGCTATATCTTCAGGTTCCATGCCATACATCTGGCTTTTTATATGTCGAGAAAATAACCAAGCCCCTAATGATGAACACATTAAAATAATAAATAAAGCAAAGAAAAAGGGGGTAGAGTAAAGACGTAGCCAGTTGCTAACGGTATCTAATAAGTACCCTACAGAGACGACGCCAATAATTTCGCCTGTAGGTGAAACGACTGGCGATTTCCCCCGGATGGCAAATCCTAAACTCCCTTTCCTGATAGAGTAGTAGTGTAAACCTTCTTGTAATGCGCGCCTGTTATCACCTCCTTGCATTGGATAGCCTATATTAGATTTGTCTGGATGGGCGAGACGAATGCCATTTTGGTCACCAACTACAATAAAATTGGCATCTGAAATCCCTTGAAGGCGTTTGATTTGTTTTTGAACGCGCTCGGTATCGTGTAGCAAGATGGCTTGGATGAGTTGCGGATCACTGGCTATTTCACGTGCTTGAATCACCGCTCGTGTACTGACTTGGTGTCTTAAGGTGTCTGAAACAATGTAGTGAAAATAACCAGCAATTAGAAGGAGCTGGAAAGAAACGACGATGAAAAGTAATAACCAGACCCGTTGTCTAAATGAGAGATTACGGCAGAGATAATGGTGGAATTTCGGATCTGGCATGGGCTATTAACTTCTTGTTCGTTAAAGGATAAATTATCAAATGAAATGAACAAGAGACCTGATCGAGATCTAGTGAATAGATAAATTCAGGTCTCATTTTTTATATAAGTGTTTATCCGATCACATATTTAATCATCACTCCTGCTGCCACCGCTGAACCAATGACGCCAGCCACGTTTGGTCCCATTGCATGCATCAATAAAAAGTTCTGATTATTTGCTTCTAGACCAACTTTATTTGACACTCTTGCAGCCATCGGTACGGCTGATACGCCAGCGGAACCAATTAATGGGTTTACTTTTTCATTACTGAAACGGTTCATCAATTTTGCCATTAAGATGCCAGCGATAGTACCAATACAGAAAGCGATAATACCAAGGGCGAGGATGCCAATTGTTTGTGGTTGTAGGAATTTATCGGCGACCAGTTTTGAACCAACAGAAAGCCCTAAAAAAATCGTGACTACATTAATAAGAGCATTTTGTGCTGTTGCTGATAGTCGCTCAACAACCCCGCATTCACGCATAAGATTACCAAAACAAAACATCCCTAAGAGTGGTGTTGCTGAAGGTAGCAACATGGCGATTAAAATAAGCAGCAGCAGAGGAAAGCTTATTTTTTCTAACTTTCCGACACTTCTTAGTTGTTGCATGGTGATTTGGCGTTCAGATTCTGTGGTCAGCGCTCGCATTATAGGTGGTTGAATCAAAGGCACCAACGCCATATATGAATAGGCGGCAACAGCAATAGCCCCTAGCAACTCAGGTGCCAGTAAACTTGATACATAAATCGCTGTTGGCCCATCGGCACCACCAATAATGCCCACGGCTGCAGCTTGTGCAACACTAAAATCCATGACACCGATAGCGCTCAAGCCTAATGCACCAAGAACGGTTGCAAAAATGCCAAATTGGGCTGCAGCACCCAATAGAAGAGTTTTAGGATTGGCAAGCAGTGGGCCAAAATCTGTCATGGCTCCGACGCCCATAAAAATCACTAATGGCCCAGCGCCTGAAGCAATAGCAATGCTATAAAACAAGTACAGCATACCATCTGAATATTGGTATTCTTGAGCAAGCAAATGAATATTTGCTAATTGAGTAGGGGTAGCGTTCGATAACGCGATTTTAATTTCAGTGGCAGAATGAGTTGTTATATTTAACATCGACCCAAAGGCAGACATGACTTCTGGCTTTGCTGCGTAAAGTGCATTATCAACGGCAGAAAGCGCTAACCCTGCATCAGGTAGGTTGGCAAGAATACCACCAAATCCGATAGGAACTAGAAGTAAAGGCTCAAATTGTTTCTTAATCGCTAGATATAACAAGAACAAGCCGATTAAAATCATCACAGCTTGTCCCCACTCAAGATGAAACAAGCCAAAGTCGTTAATGAGGTTTAAAGCATTTTCCATAGTTAATATCTCATTATGCTAATTGAAGCAAAGGTTCGCCAACATTAACTGCATCGCCTTCTGATACCTTGATATTCAGGATGCGACCTGCTCGAAATGCTCTGATTTCAGTTTCCATTTTCATGGCTTCTAAAATAAGTAGGACATCGCCTTTTTCTACGGAATCTCCAGGCTTGACATGGATCTTCCAAATATTGCCAGCTAAAGGCGCGTTTATGGACTCGGAATCCTCATGACTTAAGTCGGATTTAGGCACTATGGTTTGTGTTGTTGATAGTGACTCTATGTTTCCTCCTGTATTGACTTGAACGACATAGCTTTGGTTGTTAACGGTAATGGTATAAATGTCATTTTCATTTTTAGGGGTTGAGGTCATGGACTGTTTCTCTACTATGGCGTTATGGGGCATTGGTGTGGGCTCAAATGCATTAGGATTATTGCGATTTTCCAAGAATTTCCAGCCAACTTGTGGGAAGAGTGCGATGGTCAATACATCCTCGATACTCTGTTCAGCAAGGACAATGTTTTTCGATTTTGCTTGCTCAGTAATTTTATTAATCAATGTTTTTATTTCAGGTTCAATTTTATCCGCTGGACGACAGGTAATCGGTTTCGAGTCTTTCAATACTCGGTGCTGTAGATCAGGATCGACGGGCGCAGGCGTTAGGCCATATTCTCCACGTAAAATACCGGCTGTTTCTTTCGTGATGTTTTTGTAACGTTCTCCCATGAGAACATTGATAACCGATTGAGTACCGACAATTTGAGAGGTAGGAGTCACAAGAGGCAGATAGCCAAGTTCTTTTCTTACTTTAGGGATCTCTTGAAGTACCTCATCGAGCTTATCTTCTGCATTTTGTTGTTTAAGCTGACTTTCCATATTAGTTAACATCCCGCCGGGAACTTGAGCGACAAGAATTCTCGAATCGGAACCTTTTAATTGGCCTTCGAAATCGATGTATTTTTTCCGAACGTCTCTAAAATAAGCAGCGACGGATTCTAAGGCTGAAATGTCTAATCCCGTATCATATTTAGTCCCTTGTAATACTGCCACTAAAGACTCTGTTGCTGGATGACCATATGTTCCGCTCATGGAAGAAATGGCTGTGTCTACTCGATCAACGCCTGCTTCAATTGCTTTCATCAAAGTCATCTCTGCCATACCCGCAGTCGAATGACAGTGTAAATGAAGATCTACATCTACTTGTTTTTTTAGTGTTGCTATCAATTCACTTGCTATAGTTGGTGTTAATATACCGGCCATATCTTTGATGGCGATAGAATCAACACCTAGTTCACTCAATTGCTGTGCAGTATCAACCCAAGTTTGTAGGTTATGGACAGGACTGGTGGTATAGCACAGTGTCCCTTGTGCATGTGCACCTTGTTTTTTGACCGCTGAGATTGCTTGTTGCATATTTCGGCAGTCATTCATTGCATCGAAAACTCGAAAAACATCCATCCCATTCATGACAGAGCGTTCGATAAACATATCGACTACATCATCGGCGTAATGGCGATAACCTAGTAAATTTTGACCTCTTAACAACATCTGAAGAGGTGTTTTGGGCATTGCTTTTTTTAGCTTACGCAGTCTTTCCCATGGATCTTCACCAAGAAAACGAATACAGCTATCAAAGGTAGCTCCTCCCCAGCATTCCAGTGACCAATAGCCGATATTATCCAATTCTGCTGCAATGGGGAGCATATCTTCAATACGTAATCGGGTCGCAAATAATGATTGGTGGGCGTCACGTAGTACAACATCAGTAATACCAATGCGTTGAGTTAACTTAGACATTCGTTTTCCTCTTATTACGAGTTTTGTTGATGGTGGTGAACAGCGGCAGAGAGAACCGCAATTAGCTGATTTTCATCTTGTTTTTGTTGTTTTTTATGTGTTTTCTTGGCCAACGTTGAGGTGGGATGAATACGCTCCAAAAAGTAAGACATTCCCTTTACAGTAAAAACTAAGAAAACAAGAAAAGTAAAAACAAACCCCATTCCTAAAGTCATGAGGTTGACGCCTTCTGTGAATAAATAACCATTCATAAGAATCTTCCAATAGAGAAAAAGAGCAAAGTGACGGCTTTACTCTTTGATAAATAGAGAGGGGTTAACTGCCTAGCATACCGAAGACAACACTAGCGATGACCAACACTACACCGCCACCAAGACGAGAAGAAATTTGGGCATAAGAAAGCAAACTCATTCGATTAGATGCAGCTAATACTTCTAAATCGCCAGATCCGCCACGGTTAGCCATACATAGTCCAGCGGTGATTGAGGATTCGATAGGATAAAATCCCATAAACCATCCACCAATGGATGCACCGATGATGGCTCCGAATACAATTAGGGTCGCTATGATGAGGTTTATAAAAGTTAGCGCATTGATAATTTCTCCAAGATCGGTATAAGCGATACCAACACCGACCATAAGTAACCACAACAGTTGTTTGGAAAAGAATGCGGATAGACGTTTTGCACCTTCTTTAATCTCTTCAGAGCAAATGCCACAGCCGTTAACAATCGCTACAATAATAACCATGTAAGCAAAGGTATGGATTTTGACATCGCCAAAACCTGGCAGAATTTGTTTAGAGAGAGCTGATGCAAAGGTATAAATGCATGCTGCCATCATTAGACCTATTGCGATTTCTCGTGGCGTTATTTTGGGCGTTTTTTGTTCTTCAACATCAAAGGTTGATTTTCGTAATAGTTCACCATTACCTGTCAGTGCTGGGACTTTCTCGCCAATGCTATTGAGCACTGCAGCAGCAATGATGGCTACAATGTTTGCGATGGTGAGGATTGCAATGGCGACGGAGTAATATTGCTCTTTGGAACCTCCTGTGACAGATTCATATATTTCAGATAAAGGAATAGCGCCAGCGCCATTGCCACCACCCATAATCGGTAATACGTAAAGCATCATGATTTTCTCAATAGAAATACCAAATACCATGCCACCTAAAATACCTAAGATAGAGGCTCCAGCGACAGCCGCGAGGATGGTTGGGATATAACCGACTAACGATTTAAGTAGTAGCTTTCGATTGACAGCTAGGATTGAGCCTGTAATTAAAACTGCAATAAATAAATCTAAGAAATCTGTTTTTTTCATAACGGCGGTAACGGTATTAATTTCATTCTGAGTCAGCAACCCTGCATGAACAAACCAAGCGGCGACTAGGAAGATCATAACAGGTGCACCACCAATATATTTATTGAATATTGGTAATCGTTTACCTAATTCGCCAAAAAGAGCACCAATAACAAACATAAAACCAAATCCGCCAACAATGTTATTGGGTATGGTGTCTGTTATATGGGCAATTAAAGTTACTGCAAACATAAAAGCATATAATGGAAGAGGTAATCCAAATATTCGGAATTGAGATAGGGCATCCAATCCTAGACTTTTTGTTTCTGGTATTGAAATCGTTTTTTCGTTCATCATTATTATTCCATTCCGTGTTGATTTAACATCGAGTAATTTATATTTCAAATGTTGAACTAACTGTGAGAGTGATCATTTTAAACTGTAGAGTATATCTACACTTATGAATTTAAAGTTTTTAATTAGTTTTCTTTTTAATTACAGTGAGTTGAGTGATTAAATTCATTAAAATCATAAATGACTTTTAGTCGAAGAAAATAATCGATATTGATCATTATTTTTCACGTTTAAGTCACGCATGATGAGGGGGTAGCAAAAGAGGGTAGAGCAATGATTGATACGTATTCATTTAGTCGAGTTAGCCGAAATCAATATGACAAGTTTGGTGCTATTACCGAATTTCTTGCTGGTTACGGTTTAGGTGTTGACGCTGATGTTGAACGATTTGTGGTCGCGAAATCTCAAGATCAAATTATTGCTTGTGGAGGGCTGGCCGGTAACATACTGAAGTCAATAGCAATCGACCCTGTGTTGCATGG
>NZ_WXWH01000022.1:0-19331 GCF_009904905.1 Vibrio sp. V30_P3S12P165
GTTAACATCTAATATAGAATTTATGACACAAGAGTCTACTCCTCTGATGCTACATTCAGGTGAGCTGACCATTCGTTTTTTAAATATTAATCGAAGTTTGAATTCATACTTGTCTGCCATGTATATCGATGAGCTTGAGCCTTTAAAAGAGGCGGTGAATTTGAGTGTGCAACGTTATAAAAAACAGCTTGACTGGTTTGAAAAGAAAGCAAGTCAGGATCCGAGGATTCCTGATTTTCTAATAAAAATAAAAGAGAAAACAAATGAAAGTTTTAGGAATATTACTCAAATCTTAGAGAATTATGCACGTTATCTTGAATTGAGAGAAGAAAATAGTTACCAACAAACGTTGTTTCAATCTCTCGCTATTCAGTTAAATAGTAATTTACTCGGTAACCTTGCAAAAACAACGCATGATGAAGAACGTGAAGTGGTGGAAGTACTTCTTACACAAGTTGGGCTACTGCTTGGAGAAGTCAATGAGGCGTTTTCATTACAAGATGTCATGGAAACTCGGGCGATAGAACGCCGTTTTAATGGCCGAAAAGAGCGATTTGATGAGGCTATCTTACAGTTTAAATCTTCATCGCCAGCATTTTTTCAGCAAAGTGAAGCATCGTTAACACTGTTGGAACAGCAAATTTTTTCTCCAAGTGGAACATTGGCTCAACATGTCGAGGTTGTTGAGCTTTATGACCAGTTACAGCGTCAACGAGAAAGCATAAAACAGGATATTGACACTCAATTGAAAAATATTGATGCCTTGTCAGCCTATGCGGCCCAAACTGCTGAGCTGCGCTATCTTGAATCGTCCTCCCAAGCAGAAAAAACATTGATGACTCTCATTATTGTGTCATTAGTTTCAGTCGTCATGGCGTTATTGATTGGGCTCAGTATTGCCAATATGATCCGTAAGCCAAGTCAACGCTTGCAAGAGGTTCTTGATAAAGTAGCCTCGAAGGATTTGACTCAAAGAATCCAATTATCCACAAATAATGAACTCGGTAGAGTATCAACCAAAGTCAACTTAGTCATTGATGATTTGTCTCATATCATCAGGCAAATACGAGGATCAGCGACTCAGTTAAATGGTGCCTCATTAGAGAACCAGCAAACGAGCGAGGCGTTAAATCTCACCATCGCTGAACAAACATCGCAAACGGCATTGATAGCAACAGCAATGGAAGAAATTGAATCAGCGGTAAACAACATCGCTTGTTCAGCCAATCAAACATTAGCCATAGTGACCGCCTCTGTGGGGGATTCCACTTCTGGGCAGGCCATGATGCAGAAAAATGTTCAACTATTGAACCAGTTATCACAGCGCCTTAATGACTCAACCCAAACCATCCACCAGCTAGAAAGTGAGAGTGTGGGGATAGAATCGATTCTTGATGTCATTTCTGGTATTTCTGAGCAAACCAATTTGTTAGCGCTGAATGCCGCCATCGAAGCGGCGAGGGCCGGAGAGCAAGGTCGAGGTTTTTCTGTGGTGGCGGATGAAGTCAGAGTGTTAGCCGCTAAAACAACCGCAAGTACCCAAGAAATTCAACTTAAAATTGAACAGTTACAACATTGTGCTGCTTTAGCCGTTAAGCAAATCACCACCTGTGTTAGTGATATGGCTAATTGCATTACCCACACTAATGATGTCAGCGTATCGCTGAGTCACGTACATGCACAACTGAATCAAATAGAAGATCGCAGCCATCAAATTGCCTCGGCAACGACCCAGCATCAATCGGTAGCTGAAGAAGTAACGCACAATGTGAACCATATACAGGTGCTCGCCAATCAAAATTTACTCCGTTCCAAACAATTAACTGCACACAGTCAACACCTTGAAAAAATGGCTGATCATCAAGCGCAACTCACGGAATTATTTACGTTACCTGAGTGTATCGAGTAAGGAAATATTATTTATATCCATTAGTTTATGTAATTTTTTGTGATTTTTTATTTGTATTTATTGATGAACGGTATGCCATGAAACTCTTTCATGGTGTGAAATGAAACTGCAAGGGCTTTCAATTTTTGTGGAATTATCAAAGTTAGGCCAGATTTTCCCGTGATTAACCTCACATTCCATTGAACGCGGATCTTGAATACTTACCTTGTAAGCGATTTCAAGTATGAGGTTCTCTTGGTCACTATTAAGCATGTATCCGAACTCGCTGGCGTTTCTCAAGCAACCGTCTCAAGAGTGGTGAATGGAACAACTCGCGTTAGCCATGATAAGAAGTTGAAAGTTGAAAAAGCCATTAAAGAGCTGGGTTATCGCCCTAATTCCATCGCTCAAGCTTTAGCTTCTAGCCGAACGGGGAGCGTTGGTATTGTGGTTCCTGAACTGGGGGGGCCGTTTTTTTCAGGCATTTTACACAGTATTGAAGGGCACCTGCGTCGTTTGGGCTATCACGCTGTTGTTACCGCCGGTTCAAACACCGAACAAGGTCAACGTGAATCGGTAGAATTTTTATTAGGACGCCGAGTGGATGCGTTGATCCTTCATACTCAGCAGCTTTGTGATGACTATTTAATTGCGTTAGAGGAGCAGGGCATTCCGGTTGTACTGATTAATCGGGTTATTCCAGAGATGCTCACCAGCTGTATTGATATTGATAATGAGGCGGGAGGGAAGTTGGCCACTCAATATCTATTACAAATGGGGCATACGCACATTGCTTGTATTACCGGGCCTCTTGATAAGTCCGATGCGCGGGGGCGGTTACAAGGTTATCGACGAGCTTTAGAAGAGGCTGAGCTGGAATATAGCGAGGCATTAGTCTCAGAAGCGGGCTTTACTGAAGAAACGGGCGTCAGTGCCATGAAAAAACTGCTTAAACGAGGGGGAAAGTTTACGGCGGTGTTTGCCTCAAACGATCACATGGCATTTGGCGCCTTTGAAGTACTGAAAAGAAAAGGATTTTCAGTTCCTGAGGATATTTCTTTAGTTGGCTTTGACAATATTCTGTTTACTCGTTACCTCACACCAGGATTAACCACGGTTAATTTTCCTATTGAAGAAATGAGTACAGAAGCTGTGCAGTTAACCATTCAAAAACTTAATAAAAATAAATGTGATGTGAATTTTAAACTTTCACCCGCTTTAGTGGTGAGGAATTCCGTCAAGGACTTACTTAAAACTCTATAAATATTTAAGGATAAATGATGAAACTTAAGACTCTCGTGCTATCCAGTGCCGTTGCCTTAGGGCTTGCTGCAACCGCGACGGCGGAAAATCAATCCATTCGTTTTGACGGGTTCCCTGATTTTGATAGTAGCCTAAAAGTATTATTACCGGATTTTGAAAAGAAGACCGGAATAAAGGTGGATTACTTAATGAATAATCATGGTGATCATCATACAAAGTTAACCACTAACCTCGCTACAGGTTCTGGAGCTGGAGATGTGATTGTTGTAGATGTAGAAAAAATTGGACCTTTCGTTGCTTCTGGTGGCCTTGTCAATTTATCTAAACAATATGGAGCCGATAAATATGAAGAACGTTTTGCCCCTTATGCATGGGCTCAAGGTAAAGGTGCCGATGGTGATATGTACGGTATTCCGGTGGATTTAGGGCCCGGAGTTATGTATTACCGAACGGATGTTTTTAAACAAGCCGGAATCGATATTAATGAAGTGATTAAAAGCTGGGATTCTTATATTGCCGCAGGCGAGAAGCTGAAAGCGTTAAATATTCAGTTAATTCCATCAGCGGCAGATGTTGCTCAAGCGATTATTTTTACAACGGTTCCTGAAGGTGAAGGGCTTTATTTTGATAAAGCTGGCAACTCGGTGGTGACTTCAGAACGTTTTGTTCATGCGTTTGAAGTGGCTAAAGAAATACGTGATAAAGGGCTGGATGGGCGAATTCTTGCTTGGTCTAACGAATGGTATGAAGGGTTTCGTAATGCCACCTTTGCCACTCAGTTATCTGGGGCTTGGCTGCTTGGTCACTTAAATAACTGGATTGCTCCAGATACGGCGGGCAAATGGGCGGTATCCCACTTACCCGATGGTATTTACGGAAGTTGGGGCGGCTCTTTCCTTTCTATTCCAACTCAATCGAATAACCAAGATAAAGCATGGAAATTGATTGAATATATGACCGCTGATCGTGAGATTCAACTAAAACATTTCGAAACGATTGCGGCCTTCCCTGCCAATGTAACGACTTACGATGATGCCTTATTTGAAGAAGAAGTCGCTTTTCTCGGTGGGCAAAAAGCACGTTTAGTTTTTGCTGATGTCGCTAAAAATATTAAGCCAGTACAACCGGCAAGAGGTGATCATGTTGCTCGTTCCATCGTGCTTGAGAATGCCTTAATGGAAGTTCTGGATGAAGGCAAAGATATCAAAACGGCACTAAAAGAAGCCGAACGTTTAATTTTGCGTCGCACACGTAATCTTTAAGAATGGATTTTTCAGGGAAGCTTATTTAATCGGCTTCCCTGCGTAAGAGGTCGTTATGATGAAGTTTTTAGCAAGTAATAGCATGGATAAATTATCGGATAATCGTTTTTTTCAACTTAATTTGAAAGCGCTTACACCGTACGGTTTTTTACTGCCATTTTTGTGTATTTTTTCTATTTTTGGCATTTTCCCTTTACTTTTTTCCGTGTATCTCTCTTTCCATGCTTGGAATCCTGTAGAAGGTTTGGATGCAATGGAATATGTGGGGCTTGAGAATTATCATATTGCATTAACCGATCCGTGGCTCTGGCGCTCATTAAAGAATACATTTTGGCTCGCCATTACTTCAGGCGTCGCTCAGCATTTAGTGGCTATTCCTGTTGCTTATATTTTGGTTTCAATGGGGGATCGTTTACGCCATTGGTTAACCTCTGCCTATTTTTTACCTTATATTACCTCGACGGTGGCAGCCTCACTGATCTTTTTCAATATGTACTCGCCAACATCTGGGATCATTAACCAAAGCTTAATCGTGTTAGCAGATAGCACAGTATTCGGTTGGGCATTTTCGTGGGTCAACGATTTTCAGCCTATCCGCTGGCTCGATGACGCGACATTGGTAAAACCTTCCATTGCTATTATGGTGTTCTGGAAATATACCGGTTTCAACATCGTGCTCTATACCACGGGGTTAATGACGATTCCTAAAGATATTTTGGAAGCGGCTCGCATGGATGGTGCAAATGCGGTTCGTCGTTTTTGGTATGTCTCACTTCCTATGATCCGCCCTTTTGTGTTCTTTGCTGTCACGATGACGATCATTGGTAACTTACAGTTATTCGAAGAACCTTTCGTACTGACACGAGGAACTGGGGGAACGGGGCAATCCGGGTTAACTATTTCTATGTATCTCTACAAAGTAGGTTGGGAGTGGTTAGAGATGGGGACGGCCTCGGCAATTTCTTGGTTGCTCTTTGCACTGATAGCCGCATGTACCATGGTTCAATTTTTCTTCTTTGGCAAGAAAGGGTTAGGAGAGCAGTAAGATGTCTACAGATTCTATAGCGAAGAAAGCTTCACCTTTAATGTCATTGAAGCTGAGTGATAGAGCCATTGAAGTACTGACGAAAGTCTTGATGGTGATTTTAGCCGTGATCCTTATTATTTCTGCCATTGTCACCGTATTTCCTTTTGTTTGGTCGGCTCTGCTGTCAACGCGTGATCGCACGGAAATTTTTGGGACAGGGATCAGTTTTGCGATAGGAGATAGCTTGGCGATCAACTACGCAAGGTTGCAAGAGATCATGCCATTTTGGCAGGCGATGTTTAACTCTATTTATGTGGCCTTTCTGGGGACAAGCATCTCACTGCTGTTTTGTAGTATGGGAGGGTACGCTTTTGGTGTATTTCAATTTAAAGGGAAAAAGATACTGTTTGGAATGTTGGTTGGATCAATGATGATTCCTCCCGTATTGAGCTTAATTCCTTACTTTATGATTATTAAGTTCATCGGTTTACTGGATAACCATATTGCTGTCTGGCTTCCGTTTACTACAACGCCTTTTGGCATCTTTCTTATGCGTCAACATGTAGTGGCTTCCATTCCTAAAGAGTTATTAGAAGCGGCGAAATTAGATGGTGCCGGTCAGTTAAGAACTTATTGGAGCGTGGTGTTGCCCTTGATGAAACCCGCTTTGGCTACCTTGGCTATCGTACAATTTGTGTTTTTTTGGAACATGTTTATGCAGCCTCTGGTGGTATTAACCACACCTGAAAATTATGTGATTACCCAAGCCCTTCGAAGTGTTCAAGGGATCCCAAATACCCCTTGGGGGGCAGTGATGTTGGGAACCACCATTTCGATTTTACCCTTAGTAGTGACTTACTTGTTTGCTTCGAAACAGATGATCAGTGGTCTCACCTCTGGTGCAGTAAAAGGTTAGATTTAAAGGTTATGAAAATGAATAAATATGAACTTCCCAAAGCTTCTCCGTTACGCAGTAGAGCGTTTGTTTTCGGTGTTGCCACTTCCTCTTATCAGATTGAAGGGGGTGTTGCAGAAGGGGGGCGGACTCCTTCGATATGGGATACATTTTGTAGAAGACCGGGCAAAGTCGATAAAGGCGATAATGGTGACATTGCGTGTGATCATTACCACCGTTGGAAGCAAGATATTGAAATGATTAGTGACTTAGGCGTGGATGCTTACCGTTTATCCATCGCCTGGCCCCGTATTCTACCAGAGGACGGGGTAATTAATCCGCAAGGCTTACATTTTTATGAGCAGATCATTGATGAGTGCCATGCTCGTGGTATGAAAGTCTACGTTACCCTTTATCATTGGGACCTTCCCCAATACTTAGAGGATAAAGGAGGGTGGCTTAACCGTGAAACCGCCTATAAGTTTGCTGATTATGCCGATGTTGTGAGCCGCTACTTTGGCGATAAAATTGACGTTTATACCACATTAAATGAACCCTTTGTCGCGGCTTTTCTCGGCTATCGTTGGGGCGTTCATGCCCCAGGAATAAAAGGTGAACGCGAGGGCTTTTTGGCTTCGCATCATTTGATGCTTGGTCATGGTTTGGCTATGCCCATTTTGCGCAAGAATGCTCCCAAATCCCAACATGGTATCGTTTTTAATGCCTCACCGGCTTACCCTCATCGTGAGAAAGATCAAGGCGCGGCTAATTATTCTGATGCAGAAAATTATCATTGGTTTATTGATCCCGTATTAAAAGGGGAATATCCCTCATTAGTTGTTGATCGGCAACAGGCCAACATGCCCATGATATTGGAAGGCGATCTCGACATTATTTCAGCGCCTGTCGATTACATTGGAATTAATTATTATACACGCAACGTCGTACGTTATAACGAGAGTGGTGATATTGAAACGGTTAAACAATCAGAGAGTGAACATACTTATATTGGGTGGGAAATTTACCCGCAAGGTTTAACGGATCTTCTGGTGCGCTTAAAAGATCGCTATAGCAACTTGCCACCTATTTATATTACGGAAAATGGCGCGGCGAATGATGATCAGTGTATTGATGGGCAAGTGAATGATGAGCAGCGTGTTCGCTATTTTCAAGAACATCTCAATGCGGTGGATAAAGCAATAGAAGCTGGAGTTCGAGTTGATGGCTATTTTGCTTGGAGTTTAATGGATAATTTTGAATGGGCATTTGGTTATTGCCAACGTTTTGGCATGGTTTATGTCGACTATCAAACACAAGAACGGACACTGAAAAATAGCGCTATTGCTTATCAGAATATGCTGTTAGAGCGCGCAGAGGAGAATAAGTAATGGCTAAAGTTGAATTTAGAAATATTAAAAAATCCTTTGGTAAGGTTGATGTGGTTAAGCACTTTAATTTTACCGTGAATGATGGTGAGTTTGTGGTCTTTCTTGGCCCTTCTGGTTGTGGGAAATCGACCACATTACGTATGCTCGCTGGGCTTGAAACGATTACCTCTGGTGATATTTATGTCGGGGATAAATTAGTTAATAAAGTGGATGCGAAAGACAGAGATTTAGCCATGGTCTTTCAAAGTTATGCGCTTTATCCCCATATGACCGTCTACGAAAATATCGCTTTTGCTTTAAAACTTAAAGGCATGGCAAAAGCCGATATTGATGTTGAAGTTCGCAGAGCCGCTAAAATGTTGGAGTTGGAACCTTTACTGGATAGAAAACCGAAAGAGTTATCTGGTGGTCAGCGACAAAGGGTGGCGATGGGGCGAGCTATGGTTCGGACACCGAAAGTCTTTTTATTTGATGAACCACTTTCTAACCTAGATGCCAAACTGCGTGGTGTAATGCGTGAAGAAATTAAGCATCTTCACCGTGAATTAAAAACCACCACCATTTACGTCACGCACGATCAAATTGAAGCCATGACACTGGCTGATCGAATCGTGATACTTAAAGATGGTTATGTTGCTCAGGTAGGGACGCCAACGGATGTATTTCAGCGGCCTGCTAATAAATTTGTTGCCCAATTTATTGGCAGCCCATCAATGAATATGTTGGATGCCAAACTCATTAATCAAGATAATGTATTTTATATTGAGCTTGGCAATATTCATATTCCACTTCCTGATCGATTTAAAGCGCATGCTTCCAAAAATTTGGCGCTGCATTTAGGTATTCGCCCAACCGATATTCATTTACGAGCAGAGCAGGTTGACCATAACCGTGTATTGCCTTTCCCAGTAAAAATTAAAGATAAAGAGTTACTGGGAGCGAGCATTCTTTTGAAAACAGAAATTGCAGGCCAGCCATTGATGGTGGAAACACAGGCGGCCGAAGTGACCGTTGATGAGCTAACACTGTATTTGGATCTGGATGCGATTCACTTATTTGATGCCTTAAGTGAAAACTCTTTGGCGAGTTAGTTATCCCCAGTTAGCTTAATAGCATCGATGGATTAAATAGTATTTTGCTTCTTCTTTTTGGAAGAGGCGAGGGAGAGTGATGATGAAATTTGGATATTTTGACGATAAGAATAAAGAATACGTCGCAACCACACCGTGTATCCCGATTAAATGGTGTAACTATGTGGGTACGTTAAATTTTGGCGGCTTGGTGGATAGTAATGGTGGAGTGCTGTTGTGTAAGGGGGACCCAGCACTCAATCGCATCACCAAATATATCGCCCAGCTGCCAAACTCCGATTTTAAAGGCTCAACGCTGTATCTAAAGTTGCGTAATCAAGAAGGGAAAGTCACGATTTTTTCTCCATTTTATACGCCGACCTTGACACCGTTGGATAAGTTTGAAAACCATACAGGGCTGTCTTATACCACTATCGTTGCTGAGGCTTATGGTATTCGATGTGAAAGCACCTTTTTTGTACCCAAACATGATCCGGTTTTGCTCCAAGATATTAAAGTGACCAATATCTCAGGGGAAGAATTACATATTGATGTAGTGCCTGTTTTTGAATTCACCCATTTTGATGCATTAAAGCAATTGGTCAATGCTGATTGGGTTCCCCAGACCATGATCTTACAAGCTCACCAGCAAGAAAGTGGACATACGGTGTTGGAGCAATACGCTTTTATGAAGCGAGATTATGCGGTGAATTTATTAACGGCTGATCGCCCCGCCACTTCATTTGATGGTGATCGTCAAAAATTTCTTGGCAACCTAGGCTATGGGAGTTGGGCGTCACCTGAGGCTTTGAATCATCTTGAGTTGACGAACAGTGAATGCTTACGTGGTGACAATATCGGCGCTTTAAACCTACGTTTAGGCTGGATAAAACCACAACAAACTGAGCGTACGGTTGTGCAATTGACACAGATGGAAAGTCTTGAGGTTGCGCAGCCTATCTTGGCTAAGTATCGGAACCATGCTGAGGTCGATAAGGCATTTGCGGATCTTGCGATATTCTGGGAGGAGTACTTATTGACACTTCAAGTTGAAACTCCCGATCCTGCAATGAACTCTATGCTGAATGTGCATAATCCTCGTCAGTGTCATACCACCAAAAACTGGTCACGCTATTTATCTCTCTATCAATTGGGGTATGGAGCGCGTGGCATTGGGTTTCGTGATTCATCACAAGATATTCTCGGTGTGATAGCCCATATGCCAGAAGAGGCCCGTGAATTTATTGAACGCTTATTGTCGGTTCAAAATATCGATGGCTCTGCGATGCACCAATTCTTTCCTTCCACAATGGAGGCCAATGGGGGGGATTCTCGTGAGGAAGAAGATAGGCCCGATTATTATGGCGATGACCATTTATGGATCATTTATGCGGTGACTCAATATATTAAGGAAACTGGCAATGCGGATTTCTTAAATATCAACATCCCCTATTATCAAAAAGATAAGCAAGGGCAGCCTATCGAAACAGGCTCGGTATGGGATCATTTATGCCGTGCTCTCTTATTTACCGAAACGCATACAGGTCAGCATGGGCTCCCCTTACTGGGATTTGCCGATTGGAACGATACCGTGAACTTACCTACTGGGGCTGAGTCATTAATGGTCGTTAATATGTATGGTAAAGCCTTATTAGATATGCTTGACCTGTGTGAACTTCGTGGAGAGGTTTCACTCGCGCAACACTATCAGGCTCAATATGAAAAAATGCAGCGTCTTTTTAATCAATATGGTTGGGATGGTGCGTGGTTTATCCGTTATTTTGATGAAAAAGGTGCGCCTGTTGGTTCTCATCTCAATCAGCAAGGGCAGATCTACACAAATGCACAAAGCTGGCCAGTTATTTCAGGGTTTGCTACGCCAGAGCGAGCAACGCAAGCCCTCAATTCTGTCTATAAAAAATTAAATACGGCGAACGGTATTAAGCTGTCAACACCGGGTTATAACGGGTTTGAACCTGATCTTGGTGGTATTTCTACCTATCCACCAGGGGCGAAAGAAAATGGGGGAATTTTCTTACACGCGAACCCATGGGTCATGATCGCTGAAGCCAAAATGGGCAATGGTGATCGCGCTTATGAGTATTATCGACAAATTAACCCAGCGTCGAAAAACGATCAGATAGACGTTTTTGAATCAGAGCCTTATTGCTATCCACAAAACATATTGGGTGATGAACATCCACAATTTGGCCTTGGACGTAATGCATGGTTATCGGGGACTTCTTCATGGACATATGTCGCTGGCACTCAATGGATACTGGGGATTCGTCCTGAGATTGATGGCCTAGTGATTGACCCATGTATTCCCTGTGATTGGCCTCAATTTAACGTTCGCCGCCAATTTCGAGGAGCTCAGTATGACATTCATGTGCTAAACCCGCATGGGGTGAATAAAGGGGTTGTAGAGATGCGAGTTGATGGTGTGGCGATTCAAGGCAATAAAGCTCCCGTATTTACTGATGGTGAACATCATATCGAAGTGATATTAGGTGCATAACAAAAGGGCACAAAGGTGCCCTTACGATGCCCAAATCAAGCTCGGTATATGGCTTGGCATTGCCAATGAAATGTTTGTTGCTGATGTGGCGCAAGTTCTAATAACCCGAGTTGATTATTAAAGGCATCAGCGGGGCATGTCATGGGTTCAATTGCAATAGAGGCTTCGTTATTTGGGGTATAGAGCTGAAGATAAGGATAGCCAGGGTCTTGTTGATAAAGCAGTTCGGCGGAGTGATCGTTTCGATGGAAAGTTAATGGAATCGGTTGATGGCTATCGAATGAAAAACAGTGATTTAAAGCGACATTCTTGAGAGACGCACCATGAGCAAATTGGCAGTAAGGTTGGAACTCTCCATTGGGAAGATCGTTAACATGCTTTACCTCATTGCACGCTGGCATGGTTAGAGCGCATTGGTTAAGGGGAACGCCCAATGAAAAGTAAGGATGCCAAGCATCGCCAAAAGGTAAGGGTGATTGCCCTTGGTTTTCGACAGTGGTTGTACAGCTTAATAAGCCATCGGTCGTGATATGGAATCTTGTATCTAACTGAAAGGCAAAAGGGTATCCCGGATGCAGACAAGGGGTGGTGAAGCGAAGTGTAATTTCAGCATCCTGTTTTGTGGCATTGGAATGAATGAGTGTAAAGGGTTGATTGTAGAGCAAGCCATGTACGGCATGTTCAGACCAAGGGAAGTTAGCGGGTAACTGATAATGACCCCCCGCGTAATGATAGCGGCCTTGATTAAGGCGATTGGGAAAAGGAAAGAGTTTAGCACTGCGTGAATAATAGGGATGAAAATTAAGTAATTCATCACTATTTTGATAGCCGGATATAAATGAGAATGGACTATGATTTACGATGAATTTATTCACTATCGCTCCAAACTCATTAATGATATGCAGTTCTATTCCATAATTTGGATTGCTAATGATGATGTTGTCAAATAATCCAAATTTCCCTTTTTTAATTTTAAACATTGTTAGTATCTCCATTTTTTATAGATAGTAACAAGTGAAATGAATTATTCAATATTGGATTTTGATTATGATAAATAAATTTCCATATACAAGTTATAGTGGCGTAGCCAGTGAACTGTGTAGCCAAGGAGAAGCGGCTGAATTTATTCAACCTTGGTATACTCCGATATCAACAACACCTAATAATACGGGGATGGCTGTCGGGGGGATTGGTTCTACATTTACACTAACCCCAAAAGGGGAAACCCCAAATTTTAGCTTTATACCTGGTGTTTATATTGACTGTTCAGAAGAAGGTATTAATTTTAATGATTTTTATCTTTCTGTGATGGATGATTTAGATATTGAAAATCTGAGCATTCCTAACCTTGTGGAATTAGAGCGTTTTCTTGAATTTTATCCAGTAAAGTTTGATGGGGTAAGATTACTGGTTGATAATGAAGAACAAACTTTAGAAAGGATTAAATCTGGGTTAAATAACGTAAACTTCTATATTGATAATCAAGCTGAATTTGAACGCTGGAATATAGAGTTTACTGAGAAAACGCAACGATTGATTCATGAGAATCCTTATTCTCTTCACACTCAGCTATGGGTCGCCATCGATTTCTTTAATGGACGGCTTATCAATAATTCAGCAAAGACTTCATCGCTGACGACCAAATCATTGGGAACCATTGAGGCTTTGAGTGCCGAAGCGATTCACTACCAAGCCTTATACCCAACGGCACTGTATGACTATCAACATTTTGATGGGATAGGTGTTAAACGGAAAGTCGTTTCTCCTATTGTTAAAGGGGATAAAAGGCTGTGTTCTTTACCACTGCACTGGAACCAGTTTGCATTCGAAAATCGCTCTACGAAAACTCAGTTAATCACCTTAGCCCAACCGTTTGAAAACCTGATTGGTTCGACTTATCAAAAGCATCGCCAAGGCGTTCAGGATTCCGCTTGTTCCTTAGTGCGCAATACGATAAAGCAGCACCATACTCAAAAACAAATAAAGAGCAATGATGCTCAGTTTGTCGGAGTGAGCTTACGGAGTGATTCGCCTTATTCTTCTGATATTGAAGGGGAGGTGTTGTATGGCATTGCTGTGAAAAAAGAAGACTTACAAGCCGGTAGAGCAACCATCACGGTTAAACCTTCTTTGTATAAAGAGAAATTAGAGCAAGAACTACTTTCGGCCTTAAATACCGGGCGTACTAATACACATTTTGATTATGGTACTTACAGTGGTCGAGAACCATTAGTGTCTTTGGTGGTGGTTCAAATCGAGTTACAACCCGGAGAATCATTAGACTTACGTTTTTTACAGGTGATGGATCACGGTAAAATCTGGTTGGATGATTGGTGGTCAGAAAAAGCCTATAGCCAGTTTTTTACGAAAACTGACCGAGCAACCCGTATGGTAGAAGCCGTTTTACCTCAACTAGCCATGATTGAAGATAAAATTATTCAGCAGCAAGTCGATTTTTTAGATTCAGCGAATCAGCAGTTTAGTGACAAGTCATGCGCCCAGCACTTTGCTACGATGGCGATGAATACTCTCTCTTTCCTTGCTGAATCGACGGTTTGGGATAAAGAGGATCGTTTTCTAGTCAAAGAGTGTGTAGATTACCCCTTCTTCAACTCCTTGGATGTCTATTTTTATGGTTCTTTCGCTATTCTTTATCTATTGCCCGAGCTTGATGGGCAGGTAATGCAAGCCTTTGCTCAGGCAATTTTGTCTTCCGATAATACCCCTCGGCGTTACTGGGAATATGCGGATAAGCCTTTTGCAGACCTGATGGATAAGAAATATGCGGGAGTTCGAGCCGTGTATGGTGCCGTGATACATGATTTAGGGAGTCCCTTTGATATTAAGTCAGATGCGTATAACTGGCACAATGTCAAAGAGTGGAAAGATCTTGCGCCTAAATTTGTTTTAATGGTCTACCGACACTATCAGCACACAGGCGATAAATACGTTGTTGAGGCTTGCTGGCCTGCAGTGAAAGAGAGCCTCAATTATTTGTCTTCTTTAATTGAAGAAGGAGACACCTTACCTTTAGTGCATGGCACCGATGATACGTTTGACAATCTCGCTTCTCATGGCATTGCTATTTATTGTGCGAGTTTGTGGGTTGCCGGCCTTCAAGTGGCTGGGCATTTAGCTGATATTATGGGAGAAAATGGCCTTTCTGTTGAATATCAGCAGCGAGCAAACGCAGCTTTGGAGACTTTAGAGAAGAGTTTGTGGGATGAACGGCAAGGCTACTACCATTTTTATGCGACGCCGATTCAAGCGAATCATTTAACAGGAACGGATTTTCAGCCATTAAAACAGTTAGGGCTTTTTTTGTCGGGGGAGAAAGTTTCCGATAAGCAGTTATTAAATGACTATCTTAATGTTATCGATGAAAAAAGTACCTTGTCAAAATTCGAGCAGAGATTGGAAAAGAAACAGCGCTTATTAACCACCGCACCATTAGCTTTTAGCCGTGAATATCAGGTGATGGTACTCGATTCTGATAACAGTTTCGGTGACGCCTTAGTGGCGGATACTTACTTAAAACTTATGGGGTTAAAGGGGCTATTTTCTGCTGAGCGAGTAAGCAGAACGTTAGACTTTATTTATCAAACCAATTTCTTAAACAATAGCCCACATCTTGGGGTTGCCAATATGACGCTGGCAGATGGTACTCCCCATGATGCTTTTCAGGCGCAAGATGTTTGGGGGGGGGTACAATTTAGTGTTGCAAGTGCTTTAAAGTTGGCGGGTAAATCGCAGCAAGCTGAACGATTACTCAGTACGGTTTATGACACGCTTTATCACTCTGCCAAAATTCCTTTTGCTGCTCCTGAAGGGTTTAACGGTTCTGCTAAAGTGACAGAAAGAGAGTTGAAGAGCTTGTTATCTTTGAGTCATGAGCAGGCGAGAGCGTGTTTACAAGTACTAAAGGCGATTCATGCGCTTAGAGATGATGGACGAGTGAATCCCGAGATACGGTTAGATAAAAAGCGTTTCATGCTTTGTTTTGAGTCGGAGGAAATGGATAACGTATTGATTGAAAAGCTATATCAATGGCTTATCCAAAATAGTATGAAGTACACCGCTGGCCGGTATTTCAGACCTGGGATGATTTTCTCTTATCTTTATTGTTAATGTTAATAACGTAAAGGGTTGATTTTTATCGACCCTTTTTCTTCACTAATCCCCAGTGTTATGCTAGAAGAATTAATCGATATAAGTTTGATTAATACATTAGGTCGTTATATGCACAAAGCGAATAAAAATAAAGCACCTGCCGCTTACGAAGTGGCAAAGCTTGCCAATGTCTCCCCCAGTACCGTTTCACGATATTTTAATCGAACCTCTTATGTATCGATCGATAAAACGGAAAAGATAGAGGATGCTATCCGTTCACTTGGCTATAAACCTCAAGTATATATAGACAAATTAGCAAAAACACGTTCAATGACAATTGGTGTTCTGGTTCAAAACCCTGATAGCCCCTATACCAGTAGTATCTTAATTGATATGGAAAAGATGCTCGCTGAGCATGGTTATTCTTTATTAATGTCGGTTAATAGCTGGCAAGAAAAACTCGTCTCTTATTCTTTAGATTATCTGTTAAAAAGTGACGTGGATGCCATCATCATTATTTCTGGTAATGTAGATAAGGCCCTGATTTTTAAATGTGCCGAAAAAATCCCTGTGGTTGCTGTTGGATATAATATTGTGGGAGATAATATTCAGTCCATTGCATTGGATAATACCATGGGAGGCTATATGGCTACGTTGCACTTAATTCAGTTAGGTCATATGAATATCGCGCATCTAAAAGGTTTACCCAATCATGAAGACGCTATCTCTCGTTTTCATGGTTATCAAAAAGCATTGGATGAGGCTGGTATTGCATTTAAGAAAAAACTCGTTTTAGAAGGGGACTTTAGTATCAAAACCGGCTATGAGAGAACCGTAGAACTCATTCAATCTCAAGTCTATTTTTCTGCCATATTTGCGGCAAATGATTTAACGGCTTATGGTGCAATTAAAGCACTGCATGATCATGGATATGATGTTCCTGATGATATTTCTGTCATTGGTTTTGATGATTTACCCACCTCTCCTTATTTTACCCCTTCACTCACTACATTACGGCAACCGCTCGATGAAATTGGTGCCATTAGTGCTCAATGCATTTTGAAACTTTTGTGTGGAGAAGAGGAAAGAGTTCGGCTTCCTCCTATTAGCCTCATAGCGAGGGAATCTACAAAGTCTCGTTATCGATAATCAGTTAAAGAAAAGCCGAAAATGGCACCTATTCTCGGCTCTCTTTGCTTAATAAACGTTACTTAATGAACTTTCGTTATTGAGCCGTTTCGTCTAAGAAACTAACGGCCCAGAAGAAAGGAGCGTTCCAGTTGATGGTAATCTCATTAAGTGTCCAAGCGCCAATATCATCTTTCCAGCAAGTTTGCCCAATGCATTTCCCTTTCATTGATGAAGCAACGGGGTCGCTGAAATTGATGGAGTTTGGACCTCCAGACATTACACCGGGTGCCACCAATGGCGACTCACTATCAACGGGATGTGCCCAGAAACGGTGATGCGGGTTAAGTAGCGGACGGCTTCCATAACCAGAAACATAAGATTGATCGAGCGGGTTGCGTCCTAAGATATAGTCCATAGCATCAATGATGCCTTGTATATACTTAGGATTTTTCGTGAAATCATAGGCAATGCCTAAGAAAATACTACGATTCATTAGGTTTGAATTAGAACCCCATGGATATTCTTCCGTATGGTAGGGAATACGATAACCTTCTTTCCCTATGGATTGATGATAAGTATCCGCCGTTTTAATAATGTTAGATCGTGCTTTTTCTATGTCCTTCGCTGGTAAATGATTAGGTACAAGGGCAAGCGTTAATGTCCCTGCGCCACTGACACCTTGCCAGTAAAGATCACCAGTTGCATCAATATCTCCTTTCGGTGTTGCTAAATAGTAAGGTGAAGATTGAAGCGCTTTTTTGTACTCCGCTTTCCCTGTAGTGGTAAATAACTCAGCCGCTGCCCAATAGAATTCATCATCCATTTCTGTGTCGTCATAAGGGCCTGATCCGACAAAATTATCGTAAGCATAAATGTTCTTATGTTTATGAGCCGCTTTCCATGCATTTTCTGCTGAAGCTAAGCACTGTTGAGCATAGGCAGGATCTAAGTCTTTCCATACTCGAGCGCATTGTGCAGCGGTAGCTGCTAAGTTTAACGTTGCAGCTGTGGTTGGGTAACTTAAAAAACGATCACGTGTATTTTTGTGAGGAGGGAGTGGCATACCGGTCCAGACATCATCAGCAATCTTATGGAAAGCCATTCCGCTGGCATCAATTTTCGTGAGTTTCAAATTATCTAATTGGTTAGATTGATCGCCTACAGGTACCCATATCTGGCTATTTTCAGGCACTTGCATGGCCATTAAAAAGTCCATCATCCAGCGTGATTCATCAAGTAAGTCATTGTATTTATTGTTATTTTCTGGTATTCTTACTTTTCCGTCGGCAAAGGCACTGGGGTGGCTAGGGGTAGCGAATTTTTCTCTTTCGTAATAATTGACGAGTGTCCATAGTGAGATACCACCATTGACAACATATTTGCCGTGGTCTCCAGCATCATACCAGCCACCAGTTACATCTAAAGTGAGATCACATCCAGGCCAGTGATTACCTTTCGCATCGGTTTGATTAAAACAAGTGACGACTTCAGCTCGATGTCCAGCGGGTCGAGCTAAATCCGCTCTTTGCACATATTCAGGAAGAATATCAATCCCGCTGCGTTGTTGATAGAAGAAGGAGAGCGCGTCATATTTCATTTCGCTATAAATTGTATTGTCAATAGAAAATGGATGGCTTTGCTCACCATCCACTTCTAATCTTGCTTTGAGCATCGGTATTTGAATATGGCTGAAATCAATCCATTGAACTGGTTCTCCCGAGGCTTTATTTAAGCCAAAGGGTGTGGTCTTACCTTCAGCAATCACTGAGTGGTTAGCGTCTAATAGTTTCCAAGTAACGGGAGTTCTTTTCGAGGTTGCAACAGTCGCATGTTTAGGGCCATGAATAAAATAGCCGACTTGGTTTACTCTGACATTAGCCAGATCTGCGTCTGTAATATATTGAGGACCTAATAGCATGATATCTTTTACGCATACCGTTGTCGGCTCTTCGGTGCCCATCTGAAACTGAAGTTGAACGTTATCATCATTATCCGAGGGTTTGAATGAAAACTGGAATGGTTTAAGTTCTTGATTTAGATTGATATCTTTAATCAAATGGTTCGTGTAAGGCGCACCATTGTGTTGAACTAAGGTTTTAACGTTGGTGGTTTGGTGTGCCAGTGCATGAAATTGTAGATGGTAATCCTCTCCTTTTTTTAAAGCGAGTCCGGACTGCCCAAGGATAACATCCCACGAATTTTTTCCCTTTTCGGTAAAAGTGATACACCCCATCTCATCGGCGGATTGCAATACTGCACCGGCGGCCCACCATCCATCCGTTCCTTGTGAAAAGTTTCCATTCGTGAGCAAATTTTCTTGGTAATGACTGGATGTCACCGAGTCTACAGCACAGCCACTCAAGCCAATAAAACTTACACTCACCATAGCAACGATATTTAACCGTTTTTTATTCATTTTAACCTCTTGAATTTAAAAAGATATAGATAGATTTTCTATTGTAATGATTGTTAACCTTACAATGAATGAAAGGTTTAATTATTATTTAATCTGAATGAATTGGTCATTTTTATAAAACGACATATTGGTTAATAATGCAAGTTATATTTTATGAAATGTGAAGGGTATTACTATTTATGTTTTTATATACAATTGGTTTTTAAAGTGACTTATCGATTCAAGAAATTATTTCATGGCAATGATGGAAGTGTGATTAGATTCTTTTTTTTTATTTTTTTTATTAACTTAAAAACACTTTTAAGACATGGATATAGACAATTTTTTATAAATGTAATTAAAGTTTGTTTATCAATCCAAGGG
>NZ_WXWH01000031.1:0-19196 GCF_009904905.1 Vibrio sp. V30_P3S12P165
CTCTAATATATTCAATTTATCCCATTGCGATGATAATTTTTCAAGGTTTACTAATATAACATCAAATTCAAATTCAAACTCTTCTCGATGAATCGCCTCTTCGAGGCTTATTATATGCATCGAAAAACCTTGATAAAATGCTTGTTCAAGTAAGTGATGGTAAATAACTTCCGCCTGACCAATATAAAGTACTGACTTAGATTTCATTAAATCAAGCTTAAGTTGCTTCACTTGATCAGAAAAATAATCAGGAAAAGTTAAAATAAACTCCGTCCATTCTCCCAAAACTGAACGGCAATCAATACTACCAGCAAACGAACGCATGACTTTTCGGCAAAAAGGTAGCCCCAGTCCATAACTATTATTTTTACCAAAAGTATAAAAATCTTTAAAAATTTCATCTAGCTGATCAGGGGCAATTCCAATGCCATTATCTCTGACTACTATCAGGTTGTCGCCATCTTGCCGTTTTAACTCAATATCAACCTGAAAGTGGTCACTGTTTTGATAATAAAATGCATTTTTTAACAAGTTATATAACGCAAATTTAAGTAGCGTGTCACTCCCTAAAAAATCAAACTCATGCTCGATGGTGACTTTTAACATCGATTTATCCAACGCTTTGGGGTAAGAAAAAGAGCGGATTGCATTGTTGACTATCGCTTTCGCTGAATGCTTTTTAAAAGTTGAGGTAGAAACTCGATTCTCATCAATCGAGGTCAATAATAAATCGATTGTCTCATTACCTGAATGAATCACCTCATCGGCATTAGTAAGAATTTCATGTAGCTGCTCTAATTCTTGAGCCGTTAATGTATAATTAGCCGTTGAGGATTGAGTCGTAGGCAATATAGAACGTAATACATCTACTGATGATTTTAACGCACTCAATGGATTACGCATTTCATGGGCAATGCCAGCCCCAAAAGATTTCGCAATTGAGACTTTACTTTCATGAGATACCTGATTACGAAAATAGAACAAGTTGCCAAATACATAGGTAAAGATAAAGATCGGAATATAAGTTAATGAAATGGGCTGACTCGGCTCGGTATTCATCACATAATAGGCAGAAAAATAAGCCATTAATGATGCAATTAACGCTTGAATTAACATCACTTTGGTTTCATGTACCAACAAAATGTGTAAGAAGATAGAAGCCATGAAAGACATCGCCCATTCGGTTGACCAGCCATTCATTAACATCATATAAAAAAAGAAAAAAGGTAAGCAAAAGCCAATAGACACAAGGTAATAATACGGTAAATAACGGTGTAATACCTTAGGAAAAGCGTGCCGAAAGGCAATGCCAGCAAATAACAGTGAACAAAAACTACGCAGTGCTAAAGACTCATACGGCTGCGGAAAAAGGTAGGCCCATACATAATAATAGATAGGAAAACCGATCAGCCCCATCCATCCAACTAACGTTAGGTTTGGCTCCGCATATTGGTATATTTTTTTTATTGCATCCATATTATTCGCCAGTACGAGTGAGCAAGTAGTACCACTATACAATAAGTTTAATGTTACTGCCGCGAACAGATGTCTCAACATCCAATCTTAATGCAATTTGCTCTTTTAATTCAGCCACATGAGAAATAATGCCAATACAACGCCCCCCTTGTTGTAAATCGATCAAGGTTTGAATCGCCAAATCCAAAGATTCAGGATCTAAACTGCCGAATCCTTCATCAATAAATAAGGTTTCTAGGCGAATACCGCCGCTATAAGATTGCACCACATCGGATAACCCCAAGGCGAGTGATAGTGCCGCCATAAAAGATTCTCCGCCTGATAATGTCGCAACATCACGCCATTTTCCGGTATACGCATCTTCCACCATTAAGTCGAGGCCTGAGCCCGCGTTCCCTTTCGCCCGCTCCTCCTTACGTTTAAGCCAATAACGTCCTTTACTCATTCGTTGTAAGCGCTGTGAGGCCTGCAGTAGAACATCTTCGAGCAATACGCCTAACACAAAGCGATGTAAGCTCACTTTCGCTCCTGTTCGGCCATTAGCAATATCGCTGAGCGTTCCGTAAATTTGATATTCTTTTTCGAGTGCAGCATTTTGTTCATACAATCGGACCAGTTTCTCACTCACTTGTTGTAAGCTATCAAGTCGAGAGCGATGTTGAGTAAACGTTTTGAGCTTAGCCGATACCTCACTTTCTTGAAGGTCTATCCTAGCTTGAATCTCAGCTGATTGTGGTGGCTGCTTATTAGCTAATGTCTGTTGTAAACTTTCTAATTTGCCTTGTAGTGTAGACCATCGATGCTCAAATTGACGGATGTCGCCCTCTATGGTGCTGATGGAGGCATCATCAATCCGCGCCTGCAAATAATGCTCTTGACTGTCAAAAGGACTTTGGCTTAACGCCACCTGCCATTCTTGCAGTGTGCGTTGCCACGCTTTTGTCCATCTTGTACATTGCTCATTCGTACCGATTAGCGACGATTGTGCGGCAGAGTACTGAGTTTGCATTTGTGTTAAGTGAGTTCTTGCCAATTGCTCCGCTTGCTGTAGCGTTTGTATCTGCTGATGAACAGCAGAGTACTGTTCTCTTACCTGATCGACATGAGTAAAGTCACTACTGATTTCCGCTTGTAAACTGGTGACTTGAGTGTGCGCTTCAATTTCCAGCTGTTTCAGATGCTCTAGCGCACTCTTTTGCTGCTCAGCTTGAGCCTGAGTTGTGCGTAGCTCTTGCTCTAACTGGGTAATTTTGACTTCAAGTTGCTGAGGATTTAATTGAGAAAGCTGCTCAATTTCTTGAGTGAGCTGTTTATCCTGCTCTTGCAATACGGTTAAATCGGCGATCTGTTTATCTGCTATCAACTCAGCGAGTTGCTGCCATTCTTTTTCAAAATAGCTCAGCTCACTTTTTACTTGCTGGTATTGCTTTAGCCACTCAACTTCACTGGCTTCTGCTTTTTTCTGCCCGTCTCTGGCTTGTCTTACCTGCTCTTTAGTGACAACGTCACCAGAAAACTGGGCAATATTGGGGTGGGTTTGACTGCCACAGACTGGGCAAGCCTCACCGTCGTTTAATCTTTGAGCCAACTCTGCCGCTTGGTTAGTATGCCAGCACAGTTCTAAGTGATCCGCTTGCCGCCTTGCCAACTTAGCATCCGTTTGTGCTGCTTGATAACCGCTCTCAACCAGATTAAATTGCTCAGTCTTTTCCTGTTTTTGCTGAACGAATGCGGATTGCTTACGACGTAACGCAATGTGATCGTTTACTTGTGCTTGGGTTAGGAGCTTGGCTTCTAAACGGCCCTTTCGTTGGTAAACTGTATCTAATTGTTCGCGCTGAACGTGTAACTGCGTTTCAAGCGTTTGTACTTTAAGTTGAACTTGCTCGATACTTTTTTGAGCCGCTACGTATTGCTGCTTTGCTTTGTGGTGAAGCTTTTTCTGTTCTTCTAGCGCAGCAAATTTTTTACCAATCCCTTCTAATTGATAACGTTGTTGACTTAGCGGTTCTACTTGCTCCGCAGACTTCGCCGCCTGTTGATAAGCCAGCGTTGCCTCTTCTAACTGCTTTTCGGCCAAAGAAAAGGCTTGCTGCTTAGCGACTTGAGCTTGCTTAGCTAAGTCAAGTTGACGCTGAGCTTCACAATGTTGTTGATAGGGTAAATCAAGACGAGCCGCTTTTTGGGCTTGTTGTAAACGCTTACGCAAAGCCTCAATTTCGGGTTGCTGAGCAAGCATGGCCGTTTTTTCTATTTCAAGCTGTGTTTGCTGGCTAAATTGCTTTTGCAGCTCTTGTGCCTCATTCCATTGTTGCTTTAAAGCTTCGAGTTGCTTTTGTGATGTTTGATATGCTTGCTCACTTTGTTGTACTAAAGGCTGAATCGTCAAAATTTCCGCTTGTAATGCTTCCTCACTACTCAGTGACGTCACATCTAATGCTCCTTTGATCTGATGATCAAACTGTTCTTTTCGTTTACGGATATCCGACGCGCGCTCAAGTAGCTCTCGTTCAATTTGCGCATAAATCTGAGTTTGAAATAGCTGACCAAAAATTTGTTCACGTTCCTTTGAGTTAGCAATCAACAGCTCTCGAAACTTTCCTTGCGGAATCACCATCACTTGACGAAACTGCTTCACATCAAGCCCAATTAATTGCAACATCGCTTTACTGACTGGGGTTGGGCGATGCGCAATGAGTTTTTCTTCTCCCGAATCGAGCCGTTCAACCAAACTGGCGGCATGATTTTTTTTGGTTGTTCCTTCCCCACGCTGTTTCGCCACTTCTTGATCTGGGCTGCGCGTGATCATAAAACGGCGTTGGTTTAGCTCAAAAATAAACTGAACTTCCGTTAAGAGTGAATTAGGCGCATAGTCGCAGCGCATTTGATCACCTGAACGCTCACTACCTGTTGTTTCACCATATAAGGCATAACAAATCGCATCCAAAATTGAGCTTTTCCCTGCTCCTGTTGGGCCATTTATCAGGAACAGCGGCGCATGGCCAAACTGACTAAAGTCGATAATTTGTTGAGTTGCAAAAGGACCAAAGGCTTGGAGCGTCAATTGAATCGGTCGCATAATTACAAAAGCTCCTTATGCTTCAGTGATTGAATAACATCAGAAATAGCAAGTACTTGAGGCTCAGATAATGGCTCTTGCTTAGCTTCCAAGAAAAAATCCCGAAACATGTCCATTTCGCCTCGTGCTAATCGCGCACGTCCCATGGCTTGATCGGCATCCATCAACATGCCAGGCTTTTCTAAGTGCAGAACATGAGGATAGACTTGGCGTAATTTTTCCATCGGATCAAGGATCGCGTGTTTATCCATCAGGCGAACCAAAAGATAATCTTCATGGTTAGGGTCGTGTCGCCCTTGTTCAATTAAGTCGGCTAGCTCTCCCTCGACAATACGCATATCATAGCGAGATGATAGAGGAAGGTGCTGCGCCGAGACAAATCCCTCTTTATTCAACTCAACCAGAGTCATGCCTTTTTTTTGATGTTGCTCCGAAAAGCTGTACTTCAGCAAAGATCCACTGTAACGGATAAAGTCTTGTCCTTTCTGCTGAGGCTGGTGCAAATGCCCTAATGCCACATAATCAAAAGGTAAAAAATGTTCATGATTAACTCGGTCTGAACCACCAATAGAAAGTGGCCGTTCAGATTCAGACTCCATTGCACCATCAACAAAACAGTGACTAATCAATACATGCCGCTGTGACGAATCAAACTGTTCAACTATACGTTTGCAAAGATATTGGTGGGCTTCATCATGGCTGCTGACTTTATTTTGAAACGCATCTCGGACTAATTCAGGGTCATTATACGGCATACCATAAAACGCCACTTCTCCAGCCTGCTCAGACTTCAGCACCACAGGTGTGAGCATCTGAGAAAAGTTACTGATGATATGTAAACCGGATGATTGCATCTGTTTGGCCGCAAACCCCAAACGCTTAGCACCATCATGATTACCCGGAATCATGATCACCGGAATACCCTGTTGTCCACAGACTTTGCTGACGACCTCATCCAATAATTCAATCGCTGCGGTCGGTGGAACAGAACGGTCATACACATCACCTGACACCACCAACGCGTCTACTGGATATTGCTCCATGTATTGAATCATTTGATTAAGAACATGTCGTTGATCATCAAGCAATGATACGTTATGAAATTGACGACCTAAATGCCAATCAGAGGTGTGCAAAAACTTCATTCCAAGCCTATAAGCCAATAGGGATAATAACACTATGATATACCTAACTAACTTCAAGATGCTAGGAACAATCCCCCGCACAATTGATCGACATTAGCGCGTCACTTATCTAAAAAATGCGTCAACCACAAATAAAACTATCTCATAAAGGCATCAGCTCACGACGAACCTTGAGCTTTCTTGGTATCAGTTCAATACCCGTGGCATAACGTTTGGCTGAAGCATTAAGTGCCAGTGCTAAAGCACTGTCCGCTATAAGTTCAAACTGCTGAGGTAATGAGTTGATTTTTATCGGTAAAAAATCCAGCAGCCGATTATCGCCAAAAGTAGCTAGATGCAACTTATCCATCAATTCTGGGTATTCCAAAAGCACATCCAAAATACCTTCTAATAAGGTATATGAGGTCGAGACGATGGCATCCGGCATCGTCCCTTCTCTTCGCCACTGTTCAAAAATCCTTCGCCCTTCTTGACGATTAAAGTGCTCGCCATACCCTAGTAAGGCTTGCTTATTTTCTGCTTTTAACGCAGATTCAAAACCTAGCTGGCGTTCCTGAGAAATACTAAGTTCTGGCAAGGCTCCAATCAACCCAACCGTTATGACCGACTCACTTAATACGGATTGGGTTAATTCAAACGCAGCGCCAAAGTCTTCACTGATCACACAGGGAAAATATTCGTCATCTAAAGGACGGTCAATCGCAATCACAGGCGTCCCAGCCCGCTGCATTTTACAATAGAATTCACTGGCATCAGGCATACTACTAGCAACAAATAGTGCATCAATGCGGCGAGAAACCAAAGCCTGCGCGACGTTTTTTTCAATAGCTGCATCGTCATCCGAACAACCGATTAAAATTTGGTAGCCAGCTTGTCGTGAGTTTTGCTCTAGCAATTTTGCTAATTTGGCATAACTGGTATTTTCTAGATCTGGGATGATCAAACCAAATGAGCGGCTATTTCCGGCTCGCAGTGAAGAAGCCGCTAAATCGGGTCGATAGTTATATTGATCAACCACTGCCATGACTTTTTGCTGCGTTTTTTCACTGATTCGGTATTTAGTCGCTTTGCCATTGATTACATAACTGGCGGTAGTTTTAGAGACGCCAGCCAACTTGGCGATTTCATCAAGTGTCATATCCATTACTCTAGTTCTGTGCGTAGGATCATAGAAATAAATCTTTGATCCTAAATTGAGTTGAATTATACGCTGAATCGATTCAGTATTAAAGCTGAAAGGATTCAGCAAAAACATAAACTGATAGCTAAGTCGAGTTTTTTAGACTACACCTAGTAAAACAGATTTATTTTCCTCAATGACGGTTTTGCTAAATTTTTTTGAACTTAAAGCTGAAACGATTCAGCTCATTTAAATAACCCTCACACCGATCTGTTAAATTCGGTGCGATGACAAAGAAGCCTTCGATAGGCTAAGGGGCTAAACATGCTGCAACTTTCACCTAAAGATATTCGCTTAGATCAAATGCCATCCAACAAGCAAGAGGCCATTCGTTCTATCGCGGCAGATCTAACAGAAAAAAAACTGGTCGAATCGAACTATGTCCAAGGTATGCTAAACCGTGAAGCACAAAATTCGACGTTCTTAGGTAATGGCATTGCCATTCCACACGGTACCATCGATACCCGTGACTTAGTACAAGAAACCGGTGTGGCAGTTCATCATTTTCCTCATGGGGTCGATTGGGGAGACGGTAACACGGTTTATGTCGCTATTGGAATTGCCGCAAAATCAGATGAACATTTAGGCATTTTAAAACAGTTAACTAAAGTATTGTCTGCTGATGGGGTCGAAGAGAAGCTTAAGCAAGCAAAACAAGCCTCAGATATTATTGCTCTACTCAATGGTGATGTGCAATTCGAAGCAGATTTTGATCCATCCTTAATTCAACTTCTCTTCCCTGCCAGCGATATGCTCCAAATGAGTGCCGTTGCAGGTGGACTCCTTAAAAATACAGGTTGTGCAGACAGCAAGTTTGTCGCCGAACTTGTGACCAAACAACCAACTCATTTAGGTAAAGGCCTTTGGTTAGTCAGTAGTGATAAACAGGTAAAGCGCAGTGGAATGTCTTTTGTTTCAACCGCCAATCACTGCGACTATCAAGGCACGCCGGTAAAAGCATTAATCGCCATTGCCGCGTGTAATGCCTCTCATCACAGTTTGTTAGATAAGATCACACAACTCGTGTTTGTTCAACAACAAGAAAAACTATTACAGGCCGATGCTCAGCAATTAATCGCGCTGTTCACACAAGAAGTCAATACTGTAACGCTCTCACACAGTGAAACCGAGGGTGGCGAAAGTGCGGTATTTAAAATCACCAACACACACGGATTACACGCTCGCCCAGGAGCCATGCTGGTCGCTGAAGCGAAAAAATTCACATCTAACATTAAGGTCTCAAACTTAGATGGGGACGGTAAAGCCGTCAATGCAAAAAGTTTAATGAAAGTGATTGCGCTGGGTGTAAAACACGGCCATCGGTTGCAATTTACTGCAGAAGGCCCAGATGCAGCCCAAGCGCTTGAGTCGATTGGTTTCGCCATTAAATCTGGTCTTGGTGAGCATTAAGGAGCCTGTCATGAGTAATAAAGTGGTCACTATTACCCTAAACCCAGCTTTAGATTTGACTGGCAGTCTAGATTCCTTGCAAGTCGGTTCCGTGAGTTTGGTAAAACAAGGTTCACTTCACCCCGCTGGTAAAGGCGTCAATGTTGCTAAAGTGCTGAGCGATCTCGGGGCTAAGGTTACCGTTACTGGTTTTCTTGGCCTAGATAATCAAGAAATGTTTTGCCAATTTTTTGAACAGATTGGCGCGCAAGATCAATTTATTCGTATTCAAGGGGCAACTCGGATTAATGTCAAATTGGTCGAAAAATCGGGTCAGGTCAGTGATATCAACTTCCCCGGCATTCATGTCAATGAACAAGATATTGCTCACTTTGAACAAACCTTATTCCAACTGGCTGAGGATCACGACTACTTTGTGCTAGCGGGTAGCTTACCTTCTGGTATTTCCCCTCAGCTTTGCGCCACTTGGATAGCAAAATTGTCCTCTTTAGGTAAGAAAGTCCTTTTTGATAGCAGTCGAGATGCTTTAGCCGTTGGCATTGACGCTAAACCTTGGTTAATCAAGCCTAATGATGAGGAATTGGCCCAATTTGTTGGCCGTGAATTACCCAACCCTGAAGCTTGCCGCCTGGCCGCAGAACAATTGGCCGACAAAGGTATTGAGAATATCGTCGTCTCAATGGGGGCCGAAGGCACCATGTGGCTGAATCAAGGGCAATGGTTACATGCTAAACCGCCCAAAATGGAGGTTATTAGTACCGTTGGTGCGGGCGATACCTTAGTCGCTGGCCTGTGCTGGGGCCATATGCAAGCAATGGAAAAAGAATCGCTGATCACTTTCGCTACCGCGCTCTCCGCTCTTGCGGTGACGCAAGTTGGCGTGGGTATACCCAGTGTTGAACACTTAATTTCCCTACAAAAAGAGATCCACCTACAACCCGTTAGTCATAAAACTAACCATTAAGGACAGAAGGTCGAAACTATGAATATTGCCATCATTACCGCATGCCCCAGTGGGGTTGCCAATAGTATTATTGCCGCAGGTCTGCTTGAGCAGGCTGCCAAATCATTGAACTGGACGGCAACGGTTGAGTGTCACTCTACTGTATTAGAAACCCATACGTTAACAGAAGCAGAAATTGCACAAGCTGACGTGGTCATTATTGCCACCAATACTCCTATTGATACGACCCGTTTCATTGGTAAAAAAGTCTACCAAAGTGATATTTCTGCCTGTACGAGCGATCCTAAAGCTTACCTGACCATGGCAGTCCAACAAGCCGCAGAGCTTTCAGCTACAGAAGCCACCACTTTCCAATCACTGGCGACAACCAGTCATGCTGCGAAAAAAATTGTTGCAATTACCGCATGCCCAACTGGGGTTGCTCATACCTTTATGGCCGCAGAAGCTCTAGAAGAAGAAGGTAAACGTCGTGGCCATCAAATCAAAGTAGAAACGCGTGGCTCAGTAGGGGCAAAAAATCAGTTAACTGCGCAAGAGATTGCTGAAGCTGACTTAGTGATCATTGCTGCTGATATTGAAGTGCCGTTGGATCGCTTTAATGGTAAAAAAATGTACCGCACCAAAACGGGGCCTGCATTGAAAAAAACCGCAGAAGAAATGGATAAAGCCTTTACAATGGCAACCGTTTATCAGCACTCAAGTAACACAAATAATAATACGACCGAAGAGAAAAAAGGGGTCTATAAACACCTCATGACAGGGGTATCACATATGTTACCCGTGGTGGTTGCTGGTGGCTTGATCATCGCCCTTTCTTTCGTCTTTGGCATCGAAGCGTTCAAAGAGGAAGGCACACTTGCCGCGGCGTTGATGTCTATTGGCGGGGGATCTGCTTTCGCATTAATGATTCCTGTTCTCGCTGGTTATATTGCCTTCTCTATTGCTGACCGCCCAGGTTTAGCACCGGGTTTAATTGGCGGTATGCTAGCAAGTTCAACGGGAGCCGGTTTCTTAGGTGGAATAGCCGCAGGTTTCATCGCAGGTTATTCTGCAAAATGGATTTCCGATCATGTTTCTCTTCCACAATCGATGGAAGCATTAAAACCGATACTGATCATTCCTTTTATTGCTAGCTTGGTCACGGGTTTGGTGATGATTTACATCGTCGGAGGTCCGGTTTCTAGCATTATGTCCGCCATGACAGAGTTTCTAAATAGCATGGGTTCAACTAATGCAATATTGCTTGGTATTATTCTTGGAGCCATGATGTGCTTTGACTTAGGAGGCCCAGTCAATAAAGCAGCCTATACTTTTGGTGTCGGCCTGCTGGCTTCACAAACCTATGCACCGATGGCGGCGATCATGGCGGCGGGTATGGTTCCTGCACTAGGGATGGGATTAGCCACTTTTCTTGCTAAAGACAAATTTGAAGCGGGTGAACGTGAAGCAGGAAAAGCTTCATTTGTACTTGGGCTGTGTTTCATCTCTGAAGGTGCCATTCCTTTTGCTGCGAAAGATCCTATGCGTGTTATTCCTGCCTGTATGGTGGGCGGTGCATTAACCGGTGCATTATCTATGTTATTTGGAGCTAAATTAATGGCACCACACGGCGGCTTATTTGTGTTAATGATTCCAAATGCGATTACACCTGTAATCATGTACTTAGTCGCTATTGCTGCAGGAACTCTAGTAACAGGCGCTGGCTATGCTTTCCTAAAATCTCGCGCAAACAATAAACTTGCCACGACTGCTTAACTTCCTTTATACCCAAACAACTTGGAGTTGCAGGTAGGCGGCAAGTGAGTGACAAATTTGTCTGGAACAAATTTGAACAGCCGTAGACTGGCCTTTGGTGAGAGCCACGGATGGCTCTCATCATCTCCATGAGCATAGACAGGCTATGCGATTGGGGTGAAAGAATGTAGCCAATCCCTCTGCCACTTCAAGTCGGAAGGGTATATAACTCGTAGCAATGCATTGACGCCTCGCCAGTGAGCGTATTCTCGCTGGCTTTTTCCTTTTATTTTCCGAAAAAACGCCCTAGTGAATCGCAACTCAATGTTTTCAGCCACTTTCTACATTTTCTATTGTTATAAGAATAAATCGCTTTAGAAACAAAAAATCAGTATTGCTCATTTATACGCTTGTCAAACGACTCGGCGCACTAAATTGCGCGTTTATTAAACAATAACTTTGCTGTTTTGCAACCACGTCGACACTATTTTTTCGCATTACCATTATGATAAAAGTAGTTTCCCCAATACAGGAGTGTAGTCATGGCATACCAACATATTTTAGTTGCACTGGACTTGTCTGATGACAGTCAATTACTTATTGATAAAGCAATTTCATTTGCCAAACAACTTAATGCCGATGTTTCTCTGATCCACATTGATGGCGCTATTGGAGAAATCTATCCAGATTTAGTAGATATTCAGGCTAATCCTGATCATCGACCATTAACGGAGCATTCCAATCACCGTCTAAGGGAGCTGCAAAAATATACTAACTTCCCCATCCAACACTTTTATGTCGGAACAGGCGATTTAAGTAATAAGTTAGAAAAGATCATCAATGAGAATGGTTTTGATCTACTCATTTGTGGACATCACCATGACTTTGTTAGTCGACTACTTTCTTATTCTAGAAGCCTGATCAACCACTCTCCTATAGATATATTGGTGGTTCCTATGTAGCGGTTGACCTAATAAATATCCAATTGAGGGGTACGTTAACTTCGGTATCACGTAATCACTAGAGGGAATTGCTCAGATGCCCTTATTACGCATACTCCAAAGGATACATCTTCGATTGGTATTATCTATCGCCCTAACCAGTTTGGTTCGCCTACTCCTGTTGCCGATAAACGGATACTAAAAGTGAGTTTCATCAATCATACGATGCAATCTCCTCAATAGCCGTTTATCAGCAGCTAATACCACCTTAGCTTTAAAGTGGTTTCTACATTTTCTCGTCATAATCTGATCCAATCTTTCTGGGGACAATGAAAACAAAGTAATCATTTAAAGTCATGTTAAAAAATCGACAGCCTCTTCTCAATTTTTGATATATTGCTATCATCATATTATTTTTGTGAGTTAACATGCTGCAACATCAATACAGTGAGTCTGCGTGGACTGGGAAGCAACCAGGCTGTTATGAACCAGATTTGTCAAATTTACCTAAATTACCGCTAACACCACCTTGGTTAAAAGAACTTAGTGTAGGACTTAATTGTCTCTATGTTTTGGTTATAATCATGGTAACTCTTTCTATTATTGCTACATTAATTTTACTCTTTAGCTCTGGTTTTTATGTCGACCGTATACTGATTAATTCAATGATGAAACCTCTGGTTATCGCTTGGTTGATTAATCTAATTCTTATCGTTATTACTGTCTTTTTATTCCGAACTCAAAAAAAACATCGAGAGCATTGTGAAATGAAATATGACGATCTTGCTCATAATTTTACACAATCCATGCTGATATATAAGTGGGTTTATAATGGCATGAGTATCCCCACTACTACAATGGGTTTTATGGAATTAACTCCGAGCGTTTGGAAGCAACGAGGAATGGCGGATAAATTTGGACGCACGTTTTTTGATTGGAACCATATAAAATTAACCGTTTATGATTATTCGACCACTCGTTTTAAAAAGTGGCTTAAAATATGTAGGAAGGCTAATTTTATCATTTTTCCACTGCTTGGCTGGTCTTATATTATGCAGATGATTCATGAAGATGTATTCCTTCCTCCTTATATTCTGTTACTGGTATTACAAACGTTATTGTTGTTTTCTGGACGTTTTATATACGCTAGAGAAAAGCAGGTAAAACTTTATGAATACAACCGACATACTGGGCAAGTAAGCAAGTTTGATCCATCAGGAAATCAATTATGGAGTTATCCTTTTTCAGAATTTAATATGTATGTGAGATACCAGCCTGGTTCCGGGCAGGCCGATCGCAGCCCTTCCTATATTCCTTATATGATTCATCGCTATTCACCACACTGGAAAGTGGAAGACATTATTAGTTTTAATCCTCCTTGGACAACGCATTCTGACAGGCAAAGTACCAAAGAGTTAATGGATACTTTGATAGCCTTTATGAATGTTACATTACCGTTACCACAGTGTCTTGCGTTGCAGGCGTGCCGACATTTAGATTCAACGACACAGAGATTAGAATCAACTGAAGCTGGCAATAGAATCGATTTTTTATCTATGTCAGATAAAGAATACAAAGACATGCTATTTCAAATTTGGAAGGCGAGGCAAAGTGCTTATTGAGTTGTTTTTGCTATTCCATACCACACGAGTTTCAAAAACAGGCCAGCAACACTTTCTAATCCCATATACTCACCAACGAATTGCTCATTTTGGATAGCCGTAGGTAACTTTTGATGTAATAAACAATCGTTTCGCTCAAGACTATTTTTAGCAGTGGCTCATTAAAAACGAAGCAGATTCCTGACAATTGATCTTCGTAATGAGTCCACATTCGTTATTTTTCTTCGACATCCTTACCTTTTTCGTCGGTCGCCATATAGAGCATTGCTCTGAGGAATCCCCTGATGATTTAGATAAAAATCATTAAGTTAAGGTAGATGCACATCTTGTCATGTGATCAAATGATTTCGCCAAAAAACAACAACCAAACAACAAGATGTGCGAATTCAATATTTTACATGAATCTCTCTACCAATTCTGCCCTGAACTGCACTTAAAACGACTTAATAGCTTGATGCTAGCTTGCCGAGCTTTGCTTGATAGCAAAACTCTTACGCTCACCGAACTTGGCCGCAACTTACCCTGCCAAGCGAGAACTAAGCACAACATAAAGCGAATGGATCGTCTTTTAGGTAATCATCATCTGCATCAAGAGAGACTCGCCGTTTACCGTTGGCACGCTAGCTTTATCTGTGCGGGCAATCCCATGCCCGTGGTTCTCGTCGATTGGTCTGATATCCGTGAACACAAGAGACTTATGGTGCTTCGTGCATCTGTGGCACTACAAGGGCGTTCGGTCACTTTATATGAAAAGGCCTTTCCACTTTCAAAGCAGTGTTCTAAGTCTGCTCATGACCAGTTTCTATCTGACCTGGCAAGTATTTTACCTTCCTGTGTGACCCCTCTCATTATTAGTGATGCTGGATTTAAAGTGCCATGGTACAAATCTGTTGAAGAGCACGGATGGTACTGGTTGAGTCGAGTAAGAGGTAAAGTACAATTTGCTGAACTCGGTGCCGAAAATTGGCAGCCAGTCAGTAGCTTACATAGCAAAGCCTCTAGCAGAGCCAAAAGTCTTGGTTATCAAAAACTGACCAAAAGTAATGCCATCAACTGCCAAATAGCGCTGTATAGAGCATTACCTAAAGGCCGCAAGAATCAACGTTCTACCCGAACAAACTGTCACCATCCATCGCCCAAGGTGTACTCTGACTCAGCAAAGGAACCATGGGTATTGGCAACTAACTTACCGACGGCGGCACGTACTCCCAAGCAGTTGGTGAAGCTTTACGCAAAGCGTATGGAGATAGAAGAAACCTTCCGAGACTTAAAGAGTCCCGCTTACGGATTAGGCCTACGTCAAAGTCGCACTAGTTGTCCCAAAAGGTTCGATATTATTTTGCTGATAGCCCTAATGCTGCAACTTATGTTTTGGCTGGCAGGGATACATGCGCAAAGCCAAGGATGGGAAAGGCACTTTCAAGCGAATACAGTCAGAAATAGAAATGTCCTGTCTACCATTCGATTAGGAATGGAAGTCCTCAGGCGACCAGACTACGAGATAACAACTCAACAGCTCTTAGCTGCGGCGGTGGTTCTAGCTAAGCAACTATTAAAAGGTGGCTATGCACTGGCAGATTTATGAGGGGATCCCTCAGAGCATTGCTTTAACTTTTCAATATCTGGTACACAGTCGATAATTACAGGAGTATCACTGGGCAAAAGTCCAAACATTTTTTCTGTCGCGTTGTTAAACTTATCAAGTGACAAGTATAAGGAGTGCTTCTTTAGTGCTGCAAGTGAATTCAAGTTAACTGTTTGAAATGTGTATAATACCACTTTTGTCCCCAGTGCTTATAACGCCGAGTTAGGTAGTGAGTCACGCAGACCACTGCACTTAACGTATTGTGTCGTATAGACTAAAACTGAAGTAAGTTCAAAATGCCGAGCGTGTGGAATCTGCCTTAAATGCTGGTATGTATTTCCAAAAATTCGACGGAAGGCATTTTGAGCAGATAACCAATAAGGCCAAAGCTAGCAACTATGACCACATCGGCATATTGAGTCTGGAATTTAACGTCTCGCGTCTCTCAAGCTCAAACCAGTAATATTTCTCGTAATACTCTACTCGCTTATCTATGTCCAAAACTTACCTCAATTTCAAAGAATCATAATACCCGCTTAAGGGGTGAGTCATGTACTGAAAAAGCTACCGCATACCATCGTAGTCACGAAACTCATCTCATGCTGAAAATGCTATACATTACGAATCCTTCTTAAGCAGTTTGTTGGTTTTTTCGGACTCGAAATGCTTGAGCAGTTTTTCTACGCTGAATTTAAGTAATAGCTTGTCGATATCAGTAAATTCCCCTTCATTTATGATTATTTCATTTATTTGATAGCCAGAATCTAACTGGACAAGGTACTTTTTAAAATCGATTTGCTTCCTAGTTTCGTTAAAAATTGTTGCTAACTCGGGTTCATTTATAGTGATCGAATCTATCTTCCACTTAAAACCAGTCCGCTTAATCACAAATAGATCGGTTACATAGTCGAGATCATTTGATAGCTTAAAAAAACTACTTTTCTCAGTCTGTGACAGGTTTAAGCTAACCCTTATCCCTTGATTATTGATAAAAGGAAACCAATAATTTTCTTTTTTGAGATTGATGGAAAAATTGCTACCGTTAAATAAATCAAATCTCTTCAGCAAGCTAACAGTGAAAACAAACATATCTTGATCACAGTATGAATCGAAGTTTTGGGCGTTATCAGTAACAATCTTAATGCATTCGCTTGAGAAGTCTTCCTTTTTAAGCTTGATAAATAATTCACCTATAATCTCGTCTGCGCGACTGTTTTCACCAGCAACACTTACTACAAAAAAGAATGATACCACTACCACTAAAGAAATAATTCCAAATATCTTGTTCATAAACAATCCTTTGAACTTAAACTAGCCAACCGTAACCTCAAATGTTAAACCAAACCAAAACTGCCAAGCGTTGACTGTCCTCCTTTAATGCTTGTTATGATTCACATTGCTACCTATGTAGCATTACGCTACAATTATTTAATAACTTACAAGAGGATTATATTATGTCAACTGCAAGCATACGTCTTGATCAAGAACTCGTCGATAAAGCAGCTATCATGGCTAAAGCTCTGAATCGTACAACGCCTAAGCAAATTGAGCATTGGGCTAAAATCGGCGAAATGATGGAAGACAATCCAGATCTGCCTTATGAATTTGTGAGACAAGCCATTATTGCTAAAGCTGAAAAAGAAGCAGGTAAACTTGAGGCTTACAACTTTGGCTAAAATAACACAGGTTCTTCAGACTCCATCATTCAAAAAAACAGTCAAAAAACTGCACCAAAATCAAAAAGTGGATCTCGATAATGCCGTCAAAGCACTGATTGAGAACCCGCTTTTAGGCGAACAAAAGAAAGGTGATTTATCCTTTCTTAGAGTCTATAAATTTAAGATGGTAAAACAATTGACTCTGCTCGGTTACAGCTACCAAGATGGCACCGTTACACTCGAATTGATAACGCTTGGTTCACACGAAAACTTCTATCGTGATGTAAAGTTGTTTTACTGAATCTGAATGAATCATAACGCCGCGTTAAGGGGTGAGCAACGCAACACCAAAGCTTAACGCATAACACCGTAACCACAAAAACCAACCGCACAACAAAAATGCCGTGCGTTGCGAATCCCTCTTTAACGCTTTGTAGGTATTTGTTCCCAATCTACAATCTGGTCACTTTATCTTCTGGTAAATCTAAACCAGCCCATAAAATCCACTGAGGCTCACCATCGTCTATCAAACCAGCCTCAGTGTTGTAAGTACTTATTGAACCTTCGTCATCTTTCCATTTTCCAAAGATAATGAATTTACCATCAATAGTTTTATACATTGAAGTATTACGATTTTTGCCTAGTAGCTCTCCAATAAACCGATAAGCTTGTGAACAATGAATTACGGTTAATTCTTCCATCAAAACTCCTTTTGTATTGTAAACTTAGAATACCTAACGCCCTGTTAAGGTGTGAGCAACGCAATACCGATGCTACCGCATACCACCTTAACCACTAAAAACAATGCATAGTAAAAATGCCACGCGTTGCGAATCACTCTTAAACGCTCTTATTGCCCATTACGCGGAAGCGATTAAACCGAAACTTACACAATTAAAAAGTGAAAACATTCGTTTAATGAGTGACTTAGTGACAAGACGCAACCAGTTATTGACCATGCAAACCATGGAAAAGAACCGCTCTCAAATCATGCCTAAATCTGTTGCATCATCGATTAAATCACTACTTACCATGCTCAAAAAACAGATAGAAAATATTGAGACTAGAATCGAAAAACTCATCGAGACATGCCCTGATTACCAAGCCAAAAATGAGCTATTACAGAGCGTACCTGGCATCGGAAAAATTGCGGCAGCCTCCATCATCAGTAACGTCCCTGAGCTGGGCTACATCACCAACAAACAAGCGGCTTCATTAATCGGTGTCGCTCCCATTACTCGAGAAAGCGGCAGTTATAAGGGCAAGAGAATGATAAAAGGTGGACGCATGCAAGTCAGGACGGTTTTGTACATGGCCATGATGTCTGCAATGCAATGTAACCCTGTTTTTAAACAGCGCTATCAAAAGTTATTAGCCGCAGGCAAACCTAAAAAAGTAGCGATCATTGCTTGCGTCAGAAAGATGGTAGTTATCCTAAATTCTATGCTCAGAGACGGCTGTATGTGGGATGCAAACAACGCCAAAAATTAACTCTTGACGCCATAGTCTCTTGTTATGTGCGTTCGTTAAGTTTGAACGTTAGGGTATGATCTTCCCATTTACCTGCAATTTTTAAGTATTTTCTAGCCAGACCTTCTTTCTCGAAACCGAGTTTAAGAAGCACTTTTTCACTCGCTATATTATTTGGCATGTAAGTCGCCATTACTCGGTTCAGACCAACAACGTCAAACATGTAACTTATCGACGCTTGCAGTATTTCGGTCATATAACCTTGAGCTTCAAATTTTTTGGCAATGGAGTAACCTAAAAAGCACGCCTGAAAAACACCACGAGCTATACCCGTGAAACTACAAACACCAACAATTTCATCGGTATCTTTGTCCAAAGCTACAAACTTAACTTCACTACCTTTCTCGAACGCCGATTCACTGGCTTCACACTGAGACAACCAGTTATCTAAAGTATAAAATTCATCTGTACGAAGTGGTGACCATGGAGCTAAGTGCTCACGATTTTCGAGTTGGTATGTCAGCATACTTGAAGCATGCTTCTTGGACATCACTTCTATTCGAGTTCTTTCCGTATCTATCATTCTCCCTCCGAGCACATAACGCCGCATTAAGGGGCAGGCAACGCAAACTACTGCGCTCAAACTAGCCAGCCGTAACCTCAAATGCTCAACCAAACCAAAAATGCCAAGCGTTGACTGTCCCTCTTGAATGCTTTGTTATGTAACTTTGCTAACCATTTCAAAGCATTACAAAGAATAGCATTGCCAAATACCGTTTAACTTACATGAAAAGTTAGCAGTAACCCAGTAGAATTTGCGTGGTAACGACGAAACTGCGAGCCCTAGTTCAAAGAAAAAATGACTGCCACTAAACTTATCGCAAACTAGCTTTACCAATAAAGCTCAGGAGCAAAGACCCGAAGAACAAGGA
>NZ_WXWH01000008.1:0-18304 GCF_009904905.1 Vibrio sp. V30_P3S12P165
TCGTTAATTTATATTTTCAACATCAACACTCGTCATTGCCGCGCAAATACTCGCTAACGTCACCATTTTCACTGAACTAACTTCACCACTCGCACTGAACTAAATTCACCCCTTGCACTGAACCAACTTCCCCCTCCGAAGGAGGGGAATTACACTATAACCTAAAAACTTACTGCGCCGGTCTGCTGTACCAAGGGCTTCGGGCATCTGTCATGTCAAACAACCTGTGCTGACGCGACAACATTTGCCCGCCATCACGCTGAATCGGCATCCAAGAAATAGCGGCTCGGTTGGTATTATGCTTTGCCGTCATCATCTCAAGTGGTACTGAGATATAAAAGCCTTTAGTAAAACTGCCTTCGCCAAATTCATCCGCTGATAAATCCGTTTTGGTGGCAAACGCTCCGACAATCACGCCACTGTTAAATTGTTTTGAAAAATCGACCGTGACTCCAATATCTTCTGACAAATAACGTCCCGCGCTCACCTTTAACAAACTATCATCAAACAGTGACCAAAATTGTGGCTGCCAATATAACGTAGCATGACCAGTGGTGCTGCCGGTTTGCACCCGATAGTTGCGATTGATGGTGTTATCGTAATGCACTTCATCACGATAAATCCCAAACATAGAGCCCGCTTCACGCTGAGCAACATAGTTGACATCGACACCTAGCGCCCAATTTTGGTTGAGTGGGCGATACAGCCATTCAGTTCCCACCCCGGCAAACATGCTTTCAAGGTAACCGGCATAAAATTGGTTATACATGCCAGCCCCTAAATGGTCGAAATAGGTCAATTGAGCATGGTTCACTCGCACCGTGTCTTCCAAATATTCCCGGCTTAAAGTTCGAACGCGTTTTAGATCGGTGCCATCCGGTGGCACGGTATACTTAAACTTATCGTAGTTATCATAAATATTGCCATACAAGCTACCAGACAGTAGCCAGTGATCATTAAAGCGCCAACTGGCATCCGCTCTCGCGCCGATAGCAAATAAATAGAAACTTTCCGAGCCACCAAACGACTGTTGCAGTACCGGAGAAAGGCCAAACTGCCATGCTTTATCCTGTTGAGTGTGTTGTTCTCCATCAATCGGCGAGGGCTCTTGCACGGCTATCGCGTCATCGATGGTTGCGCCAATATAGGCTTGATCAAGCACTTGATGGGCCTTATCGCTATCGATCACCACCTCGGTTAACGGCTGTTGTTGACGAGTTTCTATCACGCGGATTTGCTCGGTGACAATACCACTGTTCAACACCACCCGGGCGAGCCGATCATAACCTTCTTGTCGATCACGATAACGTTTTTGTTCACCCGTAATCGTCACGGCATTATCGCTTTGATACACCCGCAGTGATTGATAGCCAGAAACATTGGCCAGCTGTTCGGTTACGGCTTGCCACTCTTCATTGGTTAGGTAGGTACGAGGGGCCGACGGCGCATAAGCTGGTTTGGGTTCATCTAACCATAACGGCTTAATGTGAGAAAAGTTACTATGCAAACGCAAGCCAAGGTTAACGCTATTGCCGCGCTCATAACTGACTCGTACACTGGCCCAATCGCTTAAGGCGTAGTTCATGCCAATGTTCCAAGGTGTCGATTGGGGAATCGTCACTTTGCCTGCCGTTACTGGATAATCACTGCGGTAATCATTCCCGTCATATTCAATTTTGAACGAAAGGGGCGGATGCGGCGTTTGATATTCAACCCCACCAAACAGTGCCATGCAGCCGGTAAACATGCGCTTGACATCAAAACTGCCACCATTACCTTTGTAATCGGTATCGCGGCCACAATCACTCGAGCGTGTTTTGTCACCGTGTAAATTGCCTCGGTTACCTAAATAGCCCCAGCCGATGCCGAGGGTAAAATCGAGCGGCCCCCACCGTTTATTGGCGGCGAGGTATTCACCATCATATAAGCCTGTACCACCAATATCTTGCAAGCCCAACGAGACTTGCGGCAGCCAATAACTCTCTTGCCATAAACGAATTTTGGCATCAAACGATTTATCAGTATATTTGGTATTGCCGCTAAATGATGGATCGTTGCTATACAACATGTCATGAGTTTGTGCATAACGAGCGGTGGTCTCTAACCATGGAAACAGTTGCACCGAGACAGTGTAAAAATCATACACGTCATTGTGGTTATAGGCGGCACTAAATTCCCCTTCCGGTTGCATGCGAGCACTGGGCATTTGCATCAGGCCGGTGCCACCAAAATTCGATTGAGTATAAGACTGTGCGCCGAGCGGTAAAGCACAGCACAACAGGCTCGCATAGCTTAAGTATTTTATCGAATCACTTAACATCGTCGTTATTCTCTCGGCAGTTGATGGCGTAGCAGTTCAACCACCTGCTGATTGAGGTGTGCCAGTTCAGTACGGTCAATGGTTGATCCAAAGGCAGCGCTAAATGGGACATAGATGATCGCCCCGGGTAAAATTGTCAGCGGTTGGGCATTCCAATAGCCAACCGGATGCGTTTCAACATCACCATTGGGTTGGATGACGCTTACTTCACCGAGCGTGGGTTGTAGCCATTGCGCTCGTTGCGCATAGTCACCAGCACTGAAAGTCGCCTGCCACACTTGTGGTTCTGAATGGCGCACCGCACCCAATACTGTCACCGTTTGATGTTCGCCTAACAGAGGGAGGTAAAGGGAAAATTGGCCGCGCAACAATGGGTTATGGCCACTGACCACTCGGATAACATCAGGATCTAACGTAATCAATGCGCGTTTGGCAAAGTGTCGCTTACGCAGCTCATTACGCAGTTGTTGCCAAGCGCTCGCTTGTGGTTCAGGCACACGATTTTGCCATTCGGCTAGCGTTCGGAGCAGAGTTTTGGCGAGAGGAAACGGTTCATGCAAACAAAACAAGCGACTATTTTGCCAGTCAATCCGTAGAGTACTAAGCGCGGTAGGTTGTGATTGCAACGCTTGTAAAACCATCGCATCCAGCCTAACTGGGCCATCGGCCACCAGCGTGACAGAAGGAGTGTTGCCAGCAACGCTAACTTGAGCGACAAACTCGTCTTGAGAGATCGGCGTATTGGCGAGCAGTGGCAAACTGAACCCCAGCCAGCCCATGGCACAGAGTAAGGTGATAAAACGCATGGTTTATTCTCCCGCAAACGGTTTAGCAATAGAAAGGGTCAGGCGAGCCCCTTGTGGGCCTAAGTATTGTTCACTGGCGATCACCCGACCAGTACTCGGGCTTAACCAATAGCGGTTTTGATAATGCCGTTGACTGGCAGTGAGCGTGACATTTTCTTCGACTAGAAGCAAAGTGTGCTGGCCAGTCGGTAAGGTTTTTTCTTGTTGACCATAAACACTAAATTGAGATTTCGCTGGCTCTATATAGTTTTGTTGATCTCGTTGCCAGTGCAATTGATACCACCAAGTGGTCGGGGTGTTAGGGTCAAGTAAATTTAAGCTCAGTGGATCAGGCGTTTTTGCTGTGACCGATAAAATATTGCCCATCACTAAATTGGCTGTTTTTGTGATGCGTCCAGCCTCAGTAACCACTAACTCCTGTTGGTTAGACACCCACTTCAAGGCGAGTGGTTCCCCTTGACCAGGTTCGGCCCAAGCTAATACCAGTAATGCATTTGGGTCATTCTCTAACCCAACAAACAGCGAAGCGTAGGGCAGGGTTTGGGCATACTCAGCGGTGGCTCGCTCATCATTAACCCCCATCAGGGCGACGGAAAGTGTTTCAGAGAGTTGCTGAGTTTGAGGGGCGCAGCCCACCAAGGCCAAGAGAGTAAACAGTAATCCATGATAAGCGCAACGCATCTCACCATCCTTTATCGAGAACCAAGTAAAAAATAAAGCCGCCTTAGGCAGCTTTATTAATATTAAAACAGCAAGCAATTATTTTGCAGCAGTGACTATTGAGGTACTGGTTGCAGTGTCGTTATCACTCGCCGCCACGGCAGCGACAGCTACGGCTGCAGCCATAGTTGCTGCTGCTGTGCCTGCTGCAACGCCACCTGCTGCTGCGCCAGCAGCACCGGCACCGCCTGCACCTCCAGCGGTACCAGAAGCGGCCGCGGTTGTTTCAGCAGCAATTGCGCCTTGTGCCATTGCAAAGGTTGCTAGCAATACCATTGCGGTCTTTTTCATAGTTAATCCTTATCTAACTTATTTTTAAACATCGATGTTATGAAATGAAAACTCATTTCACAGCTCATTTTAGGGCCAATGTCGAAACAATGTAAATATTTGCTGCATAAAGTTGCTTAAATAAGTGGAATTGTCCGGTTGTTGGTTATATCACCGACCAATTATTGTGATACTGATCAAACTTTGTATGGAACTAGGACGAGATCGCGAAAATTATTAATTTTATTAATAGAAATGTAATTTAATTTTTCGATTAATTAAATCAATGTTTATGACTTTTTGTGGTTGATAGCCCTATCCCATCCGTGCATAATCTCTGCCACATAAAAAATAACAATATCGGCTGGCTCCAGCAATGCGTGTACAACGTAGGGCGGTAGCGTGCCTAAAATAGAATTCCTTAAGGAATATGATTAACAACGCAGGGAACACGCATGAGATGCAATAAAGCATGCCTCACCTTAGGCCTAATCAGTGCTGGCCTATTTTCATTCTCGGCACATGCCGAACTCTACAGCGGTTTAAGCCTGGCTTATAGTGATGCCGAATATCGGGCATCCACCTGGCAAGATGCCTCCCCTCTTTTAGCTCAAGTTCAATTGGGTTACTTCTTTTCTGATTATTTAGCACTTGAAGGGCGTTACTCCACCAGTGTAAAACGTGAAGAAGGCTTGTCCATCAATGGCTTATCCAGCGTTTTGTTCAAAGCTAACATGCCCACCACCGATCGCCTCGCGATGTATGCTGTCGCTGGCTATTCCTACGTGCGTGCTGATTATCAACACCAAACCAATAATGACAGTGGGGCTTCGTTTGGGGTCGGTTTCCACTACGCACTAAGCGGTAAAACCGCGGTTACGGGTGAGTTTATCAATTATCTTGCTGGTGATGATGTGCGTTTAACCGCTTTACAATTGGGTATGCAGTTTAGGTTTTAAAAGACCCTAGGACCTAGAACCTAGAACCTTAGACTTAAAACGCATCACTTTCCTATTCAACCATCGGAAAACACCATGTTTGACAGACGCTTTACCTTTTTTGCACCGTTATTACTTTGTATGCTCACTAGCCAAGTCTATGCACAAGGTCCTACAGCGGCTCAGATCAGTATGTTTCAAAATTTGCCAACGGCTCAAAAGCAAGCTTTAGCGAAAGAATATGGTATTGATCTTTCCCAAGGAGTCTCTAGCCCAACAGAAAAGCACGAAGAAGTAAAAACTCAAGAGCCAAGAGAAACAGACACCGAGCATGATCTCAATGATCAAGATAAAAACAGTAAGGAAGTTCAAGCGAATAGATTAAAACGTTTTGGTGTCAATTTATTTGCTTCTTCGCCGTCCACTTTTGCCCCTACCAATGACTCTCCGGTTCCGAGTGACTATCCAATTGGCCCCGGGGATGAGATTGTGGTTCAGCTATTTGGTAAAGAAAACCTCATTCACCGTTTACGGGTGAACCGTGAAGGCGTGATTAACTTTCCTTCTCTTGGCCCGATTTCGGTTGCAGGTCTCTCTTTTAGTGAAGTTCGTGCAAGTTTGAGCCAACGCGTTCAAGAGCAGATGATCGGGGTTCGTAGCGACATCACTCTTGGTGAGCTACGCAGTATGCAAATTTTTGTTATGGGCGAGTCCTATAAGCCGGGTGCCTATACCGTTAGTGCATTAACCACCATATCACAAGCGATTTACCACAGCGGTGGGTTTAGCAAAAGCGGTGCATTACGCAACATTCAACTAAAACGTCATGGTCAAGTCGTGCAAACGTTAGATATGTACGATCTACTATTAAAAGGCGATACCAGTGCAGATGTCCGTTTGATGCCGGGCGATGTTGTATGGATTGCGCCGGTGGCTGACGTTGCTGTCATTGAGGGACAAATACAACGCCCAGCCATTTATGAAATAAAGCCAGGCAGCACCTATCAAGATCTTATCACTATAGCGGGTGGCTTACGTGTCAATGCCTTTGCTGAACGTAGCCAATTAAAACGTTTATTACCTGGAGAAAGTGTTGAATTACGCGATGTCAATTTAACAGAGATCAACACACTTAATCAGCCTGTACATCATGGTGACGTATTAACCGTCGCAACACGAACAAATCCACTAACGAATGTCGTGCAGATCACCGGTGATGTGACTCACCCAGGAGTGGTTGAGTGGCAAGAAGGCATGACCGTGAGTGATATCTTTCAATCTCAAGACAGCGCATTTAATCCGAGTGCAGATTTAGATTATGCTTTATTAGTTCGAGAAGTTAATCATCAAAGGGATATAAAGGTTTTACAGTTTAATTTAGCTGATGCCCTACTTAATCCATCGTCATCAAACAATCTCGTTTTATCTAATGGTGATCAACTGGTTGTATTTAGTCGTCGTGGGGGTGATCGAGATAACGGTACTGCAGTTGAAATCGTGCAATCACTTGATGAAGCAGAACGTCAGGCGCAGAAAGATAAACAAGCGACCGACAAACAATTAGCACTAGGTGCAGATCGCTCATCGAACTCTCGTCGCGCTCTGTTAGCTCCGATACTGTTGCGTTTGCAACAACAAGCCCGTTACGGAGAGCCTGCCGCTATTGTTGAGTTAGTTGGTGAGCTTCGTTATCCAGGTCGTTATCCGATAACCCAAAAACAAGATTTAAATAGCTTATTAATCGCCGCAGGTGGATTGACTTCAAATGCATATACTGATCGTGCTGAGTTGACCCGTGCAGCCATTAACCAAACTGATTACCATGCAAATATTGAACAAATTAACTTAAATGCGGTGCTCAGTGGTGAGGCACAAGTCATCGTTCAGCCGCGAGATCGACTTAGCGTTTTTGAGCGTCCCGAGATACAACATCAATACACGATCACCTTGCAAGGCGAAGTTAAATTCCCTGGAATCTATACCATCCGTCGTGGTGAAACCCTAGCGCAGCTATTACAGCGGGCCGGAGGCTTAACCGAGTTTGCTCACCCGCAAGGGGCCATCTTTACCCGTGAAGCGTTGCGCCAGCAAGAGCAAAAACTGCTCAGCCAATATGCTGCTGATATGCGTCGTGAAGTGGCGAAAAAAACCTTCAATGCCGATAGCCGTGTCTCGAATGTAATTAATGATCCAGATAAAACCCTCGCCTTTATTGAAGAGGCAACCAAACAGCGAGCATTGGGCCGCATGGTCGTTCAATTGGATCAAATTATTGATGGCTACGCGGGCGCTAACTTTATGCTCGAAGATGGTGACTTCTTATTTGTTCCGACCTATCGCAATACCGTTTCTATTATGGGTGAAGTACAAGTGGGAATTACTTACTTACTTGACCCAAGTTTAACGGTCGATGATTACATCAACAGAGCCGGCGGCATGAAAAAACAAGCCGATGATGATCGCATTTTTGTCGTACGTGCCGATGGTTCGGTATTTAAACCTAACACCGGTTTTTGGTTCGGCCGCCGTAATGAAGCATTAAAACCCGGCGATACCATCGTCGTCCCAGTCGATACCGACTACCGCGACGCACTTAACGTCTGGACCGCCGCCACACAAATCCTTTATCAAACCGGTGTGGCAGTGAATGCGTTGAAATAATAGAAACTAGAGACTAGAGACTAGAGCGTTGCTATCGCAACTTGCTAGAGCGGCCTAACGGCCTTCTAGAATCTATAACTACCTCTACGCTTTTATAGAATCTAGCATCTCGCAGTCGCGCAGCGACGCTCTAGCAGGGCTCTATATCTTATAAGGATCACCCATGCGCTTTGAACAACTGGATGTTTGGAAAAGAGCATCACGACTCTCATGTCAAATATATCAAATGACAGAGTCAGTCAGTAATTGGGGATTTAAAGACCAAATCACTCGTTCTGGACTTTCAGTTCCTTCTAATATTGCAGAGGGTGAAGAGCGCGAAACTCTAAAAGATCAAATTCGTTTTTTGTACTATGCCAAAGGTTCACTTGGTGAGTTAGTCACTCAACTTTATATCGGTATTGAGATTGGCTACTTAGATAAAGAACCGGCATTAGGTATGGTTCAAGAAGCAAAAGAATTAGCCAAAATTTTGGGCGCAATGATTAAACAAAAGCAAAGAAAGATGTAAGAACTAGAACTGCTAGAAATGAGAGCGTTGCTAACGCAACTTGCTAGAGCGGCCTAACGGCCTTCTAGAATCTATAACTACCTCTACGCTTTTATAGAATCTAGCTTCTCGCAGTCGCGCAGCGACGCTCTAGCAGGGCGAAGCCCGCTCTTTCTTCACCAGCCCCTAAACCTGAAGAACCTATGAACACACAAATAACCCAAAACAATCCACCATACCAACCCGATGCGCAATTCGCGCCGCTGGCGCGACACGATGACGAAATCGACTTACGCGAACTCTTCATCGCCCTCTGGAAAGGCAAATGGATCATCATCGCCACCACCTTCATCTTTGCCGTGGGTGCCGTGTTTTACGCTCTTAGCCAACCCAATATTTATAAATCAGATATTTTATTAGCCTCGGCACAAACTAGCAGCGGCAATAGTTTGGCAAAAATGGCTGGCCAGTTGGGTGGCTTAGCTGCCCTAGCGGGGGTAAACCTTGGCAGTGGCGAAGGTAGCCAAACCGAGCTTGCCGCGCAAGTGATTAAATCTCGCCAATTTATTCAACACTTTATTGAAAAGTACCATATTTTGGTTCCGCTTATGGCAACTAAAGGCTGGGATTTAACCACCAATCAATTGATTATTAATGATGCCGTGTATGATGAACAAACCCAAACTTGGTTACGTGAACCACAAGGGCTACGCGGTGCAAAACCGACCGCGCAAGAAGCGCATGGAATGTTTGTTAAAAATATACTCACCGTTACTAGCGATAAAACCAGCGGCCTGTATACCGTGAGTGTTTCTCATTATTCTCCTTATATTGCTCAGCAGTGGGCGACCTGGTTAGTGGCAGAAATTAACCAAGTGATGCGTGAGCGCACCATTGCCGAAACCACCCAAAACCTCAATTACCTGCAAGAGCAGCTACAAAAAACCTCAGTGGCCGATATGCAAGCCACCTTCTATAAACTGATTGAAGAACAAACCAAGAGCCTGATGCTGGCTGAAGTGCAAGATGAGTTTGTCTTTAAAGTGGTTGACCCAGCCGTAGTACCAGAGCTAAAAGATAAACCCAAACGAGCTTTAATTTGTGTGCTGGGCACCTTACTCGGCGGCATGCTGGGCGTAGCGATGGTGTTGGTTAGGTTTGCGTTTAGGAAGGAAGATACTGAGGACCTAGGACCTAGGACCTAGGTCCTAGGACCCAAAAACCTTTTTCAGGAAATAATAATGAAAATTCTTGTCACCGGTGGCGCGGGCTTTATTGGCTCCGCAGTTATTCGCCATATTATTCAAAATACCCAAGATAGCGTGGTCAACCTGGATAAGCTGACTTATGCAGGTAATTTAGAATCGTTAGCCTTGGTTGCAGACAGTGAACGCTATGCCTTTGAGCAAGTCGACATTTGTAACCGTACTGAACTGGATCGCGTCTTTGCTTTGCATCAACCGGATGCAGTGATGCATTTGGCTGCTGAGTCCCATGTTGACCGTTCTATCGATGGCCCTGCTGCTTTTATTGAAACCAATATTGTTGGCACTTATACGCTATTAGAGGCCACCCGTAGTTATTGGAATGGCTTAGACGATGAGCGCAAAGCCGCGTTTCGTTTTCATCATATCTCGACTGATGAAGTGTATGGCGACTTGCCACACCCGGCTGATATTTATAATGATGAATGTTTAATGGTGAATGGTGAATTAACACAAAATAATTCAACATTAAACATTAACCATTTACCCTTGTTTACTGAAACGACCGCTTATGCGCCATCAAGTCCTTACTCCGCATCTAAAGCATCGAGCGATCATTTAGTTCGAGCATGGTTACGCACTTATGGTTTACCCACCATAGTTACTAACTGCTCAAATAACTATGGCCCGTATCATTTCCCTGAAAAATTGATCCCCTTGGTGATTCTGAACGCGCTAGAGGGCAAAGAGCTTCCAATTTATGGTAATGGCGATCAAATTCGTGACTGGCTGTATGTCGAAGATCATGCCCGTGCGTTATATAAAGTTGTCACGGAAGGTAAAGTGGGTGAGACCTACAATATCGGCGGCCATAATGAGAAGCAGAACATCGAAGTGGTAAAAACCATTTGTGCGATTATGGATCAACTGGTGCCGATGGAGCAGCGTGGCTACCCAGTCAACACTCAACATTCATCATTAATCACTCATGTTAAAGATCGCCCAGGCCATGACAGACGCTATGCGATTGACTCAAGTAAAATGCAAAAAGAACTCGGCTGGACACCCATCGAAACCTTTGAAACAGGCTTAAAAAAGACGGTTCAGTGGTATTTGGATAACCAACAATGGTGCCGAAATGTGCAAGATGGTAGCTACCAACGTGAACGTCTAGGTAGTTGTTAATGCTTAATGGTGAATGTTTAATTGGTAATGGTTAGCTGATAATGCTGAATGTTGGGGGAGTGGATGAGCTCGAATCTGGTGTTGGAAAAAGCGTTTCAATTTGCGGTTCGAATCGTCAAGCTAAACCAACATTTAGTTAAAACACATAAAGAATATGTGCTGACTAAACAACTATTACGATCGGGTACATCAATTGGTGCCAATATCAATGAAGCGCAAGCCGCACAAAGTCATGCAGACTTTATTGCAAAAATGTCGATTGCCAGTAAAGAAGCCAGAGAAACCCATTATTGGTTAAAGCTATTGTGTGAAACCGATTACTTAAACCAGAAAGATGAACATGTTGCAACCTTACTCACTCAGAGTGAAGAGCTAATAAAAATGCTTACCAGCATTGTTAAAACCGCCCAGCAAACTCAAAAGCAATAAACCAAGCTATTTCATTCCATTCAATATTAACCAAGCAACATTAAAATTATTAAGCATTAATCATGGAATTAAACATTCAACAATCAACATTAAACACTCAACACAATACCAAGGGGATTGTGTTAGCCGGCGGCTCCGGCACTCGCCTTTATCCCATCACCATGGGAGTCTCCAAGCAGCTGCTACCGGTTTACGACAAACCGATGATCTATTATCCGTTGTCAGTATTAATGCTGGCGGGTATTCGTGAGATTTTGATCATCACTACTCCAGAAGATCAAGCCAGTTTTCAACGTTTATTGGGCGATGGCAGCCAGTTTGGTATTACCCTTGAATACGCCGTGCAGGAATCACCCGATGGCCTTGCCCAGGCCTTTATTATTGGTGAAGAATTTATTGGCGATTCCTCAGTCTGTTTAGTGTTGGGCGATAATATTTTTTGGGGACAAGGTTTTCGACCTAAGTTGCAACAAGCGGTTGCTAATGCCAATAGCGGCCAAGGAGCAACGGTATTTGGTTACCAAGTTAAAGACCCTGAGCGCTTTGGTGTGGTTGAGTTTGATGCTAATAAACGCGCCATTTCAATTGAAGAAAAACCCAGCCAACCAAAAAGTAACTTTGCTGTTACTGGGCTGTATTTTTACGATAATCAGGTAGTAAAGCTGGCCAAAGAGGTTCAGCCCTCAGCCCGTGGTGAGCTAGAAATCACCTGCCTGAATGAGATGTACTTAAAGCGTAATCAACTTAATGTTGAACTACTCGGTCGTGGCTATGCGTGGCTTGATACCGGCACTCATGAAAGTTTATTAGAGGCCGCACAGTTTGTAGAAACGATAGAGAAACGCCAAGGTTATAAAGTCGCTTGTTTAGAAGAGATTGCCTATAGCCAACAGTGGTTGTCTACTCAAGAAGTGGCAGCACGTGCAGAATTAATGGCTAAAAATGGGTATGGGCAGTATCTTGCTGATTTACTGAAAAACTAACGATGTCTAGTTTAAAACAAAAAGCCACGGCAGGGCTAAAATGGAGTGCCATTGAGCGTTTAGCGACTCAAGCTGTACAACTGCTGGTGATGCTCCTGTTAGCGCGTCAATTAGGTCCCCAGGCTTTTGGTTTGGTCGGGATGCTTGCCGTTTTTATTGCGATTAGCCAAGTATTTGTTGATAGTGGCATGACATCTGCTTTAATTCGTAAGTTAGATAGAACGGAAGAAGATTTTTCAACGGCATTTTATTTTAATATCGTTGTGGCAATAATTTGCTATATGCTCTTGTATCTTACTGCCCCAAGCATAGCTCGTTTTTATCAGCAACCGGAATTAATCGAGTTGGCTAGAGTTTTAGGGCTAGTCATAATGGTTAACGCTTTTGCGGTTATCCAAAAAGCAAAGCTTACTATTGTGATGGATTTTAAAACCCAAGCTAAAGCGTCTTTGTTGTCGGTGTTGTTAAGTAGTTTCGCCGCACTAATGACGGCTCATTTAGGTTTTGGCGTATGGGCACTTGTTGTACAAACGCTCACATTTGCCATTTGTAATGTACTGCTACTGAATTTTTTCCATGTTTGGTGGCCGAAAAGTCGTTTTTCAAGTCAATCTTTTAATGATTTATTCGGGTTTGGTTCTAAATTACTGCTATCAAGTTTATTGGATACGCTTTACCAAAACATTTATCAGTTGGTGATAGGTAAACAGTTTAATGCGATAGATGTAGGCTATTTCACTCAGGCCAATCAACTGGTAAGAACACCAGCGGCCACGATGTCAATTATTATAAAAAATGTAACCTATCCATTGTTAAGCGGCATTCAGCAAGAACCTAAGCGGCTTAATAATGCTTATTTATTGATTATTCGTTTAGCGGCAGTGATTGCTTTTCCACTATTAATCGGCCTTGCAACTGTGGCAGATATTTTATTGCCGTTGGTTTTAGGCGAGCAATGGCAACCAGCCGTGATATTGGTTACGATATTATCAATAGGTTTTTTACTGTATCCGATTCATTCTATCAACCTAAATTATTTACAAGTTAAAGGTCGTTCTGACCTTTTCCTAAAATTAGAAATTATTAAAAAGACCATCACTACATTAATGTTACTTATTACCATACCTTATGGTGTAACTGCAATTTGTATCGGTATGGTTATACAGTCATATCTTGCTTTAGTGATTAATACTTATTACAACGGGAAATTAGGTAACTTAGGTTTAATCAAACAATTACAAGACTTGTTACCCATAGGTGTTATTGCAGCATTTGTTTGTATAAGCGGTAAGCTATTAGCGCTTCAGTTTTTTAACAATGCATGGCTACAATTACTTTTAATTGGAACTTATGCCATTCCGAGTTACGTCATATTGATTAAGATTTTCCAACCTGATCTTTACCAACAAATACTGTCGATGCTGCAATCTAAAACCAGTAGGCCATCATGAAAAAAATCACAGTCACCTCACCTTTATTACCACCATTAGAAGAGCTAACCCCTTATCTAGAAGATATATGGCAGCGCAAATGGCTGACCAACAATGGTTATTACCATCAACAGCTTGAAGCAGCATTATGTGACTATTTAGGTGTTCCATATATCAGCCTTTTTTCAAACGGTACTTTAGCTCTTATCACCGCGTTACAGGCTTTAGATCTTGAGGGAGAAGTAATAACAACACCATACAGTTTTGTTGCTACCAGCCACGCTATAAAATGGAATAACTTAACGCCGGTATTTGTTGATATAGATCCGGCAACGTTCAATCTTGACCCAAGCAAGATTGAAGCTGCAATTACGGATAAAACCTGCGCAATTTTACCTGTCCATGTCTATGGCAACCCGTGTGATCATGATGCCATTCAAGCCATTGCTGATAAGCATAACTTGAAAGTTATTTACGATGCCGCCCATGCTTTTGGTGTGAAAAAAAATGGCGAATCTATCCTTAATATGGGTGAGTTATCTATCCTAAGTTTCCATGCCACAAAAGCATACTCCACTATTGAAGGTGGCGCAGTGGTTTGCCACAGCCAAGAAATGAAAGACAAACTGGATAGGCTGAAAAACTTCGGCTTTGAATCTGAGACAGAGATCAGCCTATGTGGTATGAATGCAAAACTCAATGAAGTTCAGGCTGCATTTGGTTTGGTAACGTTGAAGCATATTGATCAAGCAATAGATAAAAGAAAAAAAATTGCTAATCAATATAGAAGAAGGCTAAAAGAAGTTAAAGGTATTCATTTCTTCAGAGACTTAGATGGCGTGGAACATAATTACTCCTATTTTCCTATTCTTATTGATGAAGAAACATATGGGTGCAGTCGTGACGATCTATTCAATAAGCTAAAAAGCGATAATATTCTTGCTCGGCGATATTTTTACCCATTGATATCTGATTTTCATCTCTATAAAAGGAATCATAACACTGCTAGTTATATAGCGAAGGATATAGCTAACAATGTCATATGTTTACCAATTCACCATGAATTAACGCTTGCTGAAGTGGAACTTGTGTTGGAGTCATTGAAATGAAGGAAATTATAATTTTTGGTGACCTACCAATTGCTACTAAGGTGGCGAAGTATGTCTCAAAGCGTAGCGATATTTGCTTAGCTGCAGTTGTTATAGGAAATGAAAATCCCAGAAACAACGACCCATGGGATGAGCAACTACTGATTGATTATGCTAAAGATAATAATGTAAAAGTGCTAACACTAGATGAAATAGCCAAAAGTGAAAAGATTTACCATCTTGGGATTAGTTGTAGATTTTCAAAGATTTTTAAAAAAGATGTCATCAAAAAGTTTACTCTGGGTATAGTCAACTTTCATGGAGGTTTACTGCCTGAATTTGGAGGGTTGTACAGTGTAGTACATACAATTCTTTCTGGAAGCAGTATCGGTGGTGGGACAATACATTGGGTTAATGAAGGTATCGATACGGGTGATGTAATCAAAAGATGTGAAGTCATAGTTTCAGATATAGATGATGCATATGATTTATTTGTAAAAACACAAAACGCGCTAATAGAAGGGTTTGAACAGGTTTTCGACGAAATCATTACCGGAACATCAAAAAGTCAAACCATTCAACAACTATTATCTTTAGGATATCCAAACCAATATTTTGATAAAAATAGTTTGGATGGGAAAAGATTCATAAAAATTGATGAGATTAATACAGTGAGTGCTGTAAATACGATACGAGCATTTAGCTTCTTAGATTATCCGCCAGCATATACAGAAATTTGCGGTGCACCCGTAGAACTAAGGTATAGGAAAGATGACACCAATTGAATGCGTCTCGAATTTTAATAAAAATCTCGGTGTAAGTGTTTATATAAAACGAGACGACCTATATCCAATCTCAGGTGGAGGAAATAAAGGAAGAAAAGCTAAATATATTTTAGAAAAGTGTATTTCAGATGGATGTAATGCAGTCGTAACTTGTGGTGGGATTCAATCCAATCATACTCGAGCAACAGCAATTCGTTGCAAAGAATTGGGGTTGGAATGCACGATAGTTATTCATGCCGAGCCAAGAGAAAAATCATCAGGCAATTTGAAACTATTAGAGCTTCTTGGTGTTCGAATAGTCTACTGTGAAATGAAAGATGTAGCTGCTGTTATGGATGATGAAATCCTTCGCTGGTCTTCGCTAGGCTACTCTCCGTTTTATATTTGGGGAGGGGGGCACTGTTATGAAGGAACGCTAGCCTATTTTGATGCAGTAAGAGAGCTCAAAGAACAAACAGATATCCAATTTGATGCCGTGTTTGTTGCCAGCGGAACAGGGGCAACACAGGCAGGGTTACATTGCGGTTTCAAGCACTACTTTCCAAGCACTCAAGTTTACGGCATTAGTGTTGCTCGAGAAAAAAAACGTGGTTATGAAGCGGTAAAAAGCTCGGTTGCTGAGTTTATTGGGTATAAAAACTTTGATAGTAGTTATCTTGATGATATCAACTTTGATGATTCCGCTAACTGTGGCGGTTACGAACAAACGAATGCGGAGTTGCTGACTCTAATTAAGTCTGTCGCCATAAGCTCGGGGATCATCCTTGACCCTACCTATACAGGTAAAGCTTGGTTAGGTATGGAAAAATATATTAAAAATCAGCTTGTAAGGCCAGATGCAAAAGTTTTATTTTGGCATACTGGTGGATTACTAAATTTAATGGCTTAACGAATGAATATACTGTTAACTTCCGTAGGTCGAAGAACCTATTTAGTCAATTATTTTAAAGATGCATTGAAGCCTCATAACGGTAAGGTTTTTGCTGCGAATAGCATTGAAACATATGCATTGAAGCGAGCAGATGGTTTTACTATTACTCCTCCAATATACTCGGATGGTTATATCGATTACTTGGTCAACTATTGTCTTAAATACGATATTCAAGCCATTATTTCATTATTTGACATCGACTTGCCAATATTATCTAAGCACAAATGTGAATTCGAAAATAATGGTATACGTGTCGTCGTCTCTGATGAGTCAGTCATTGAAATATGTAATGATAAATGGAAGACATATCAATTTTTAGTGAGTCACAATATTGCGACACCTAAGACATATCTTTCGCTAAATGACGTTCATGAAGATATCGAAAATCTATCATTTCCGCTGATTGTAAAGCCTCGCTGGGGTATGGGATCAATTGGTATTTACAAAGCGGATGATATGGATGAGCTAAGCATTTTTTACAAAAAGTGATGAATGAGATTAAATCATCATATCTGAAATATGAATCTGAGAGTGATATAGAGCAATCGGTTCTGATACAACAATGTATTTCTGGGGCCGAGTATGGTATCGAAGTTATTAATGATCTTGATAAGAATTATGTCACAACGTTGTGCAAGAAAAAGCTTGCTATGCGCTCTGGGGAAACTGATCAGGCTATTACATTGCAAAATGTAGAGCTTGAAAATATTGGTAAGAAATTATCTGAGAAGTTAAGTCATATTGCAGTGCTAGATACGGATTGTTTAGAGCAAGATGGTAAGTTTTACGTATTGGAAATGAATGCTCGTTTTGGTGGACAATACCCATTTTCTCATTTGGCAGGCGCTGATATTCCTAAGCAAATTATTGATTGGTTATATGGATTACCTACAAATCCAAGTGATACGAATATCGATATAGATACCTTAGGTTTTAAAGATATACTCCCCGTTAAACTATAAGTAGAGTGAAAGCGTGTTGCGAACAGAAGCTGAAATTATCATTACTTGGAAAGGTGATAAGAAAAAACCTCTAGTCAGTATTTGTTGTATCGTTTATAATCAAGAAGATTACATAGAAGATGCAATAAATGGTTTTTTAATTCAAGAAACAGACTTCCCCTTTGAAATATTAATTCATGATGATGCATCGACCGATAATACCGATAAAATTATCCGTAAATATGAACTTTTGTACCCTAATATCATTAAAGTGATATACCAAAAAGAAAACCAACATTCCCAAGGAAAACGAATTATACCGATTGCTGCAAGGTACTGTTCTGGCGAATTTGTTGCTTTGTGTGAAGGTGATGATTATTGGATATCACCATTAAAATTACAACAGCAATATGAGACCTTAATTGATAATCCGAATATAGATATTTGTTTTACCGCTGCATTTGATGAAGATGCAGAGTCTAAACAAAGGAAGAGCCTTTGTCATTATACTGATAGAACAAAAATATTCTCACTATCAGAGGTTGTTAGAGGTGGAGGAGGGTTTATGCCTACTGCTTCGTTAATGATAAGATCTGTTATCTTTGATAAGTTACCTGATTGGTATAATAATGCTCCTGTCGGTGATTATTACCTTCAGGTATTATCATCTGTAAAAGGTGGAGCAATTTATTTGCCTTTAACTTCTTGTGTATATCGAACTAATGCTGTTGGTTCTTGGAGCTTGCGACAGAAGAAATTAGATGCTTATAAATTATATAAAAGAGTATTGCTGCATATAGATTGCTTGGATAATTTAACGGGCTACAATGCTTTAAAGTCTGACATCAATTATATTAAATCCTTGATTCTTATAAATGTCACGCCTTCTTTATTATTGTCAAAAGAATTCGATATTGCAAATAAAGCAATAATTTTGTCATGGAAATATAATAGTTTTTTAAACTTAAAACAAACTAGTTTATATTTTTTATCTTCTTGTCCCAGCCTGACTAGAAAAATACTTATATTCTATAAGTATTGTCAAAAAATCAAGAACAGGTCAATCGCATAAACGTTCACGGAAAAATCATCCAGAGTCTTTTTGAAGGTATAGGGAAGTCT